>NZ_CP159996.1:3300000-3576432 GCF_040703035.1 Terribacillus aidingensis
TAGATCATCGAAACCGTTCAGATCACTCGTTTTCGTGTACTGACGGGATTTTTGTTCGAAGAAGTCAGATTTTGTTCCATTGAAGTTATCCGTGTAAGCACGGATCCATTTCATCGGGTTCTTTTCGTAGCCTTCGTAAATTTCGCTTAGTCCTAGCATACGAAGCATTTTATTTGCACGATATTTTACGTAGCCTTCCATATCATCCAAGTTGATACCATCGATACCATCCAATACATAACGGCTCCATCGTGTTTCTTGCTCAACAGAATGGCGGAATTGATCATATACCCATTCAATGAACTCATCATTATTGTATTCTGGATTCTCCGCTAATGTAGCGCGGAACAACTCACTGATAAAACGACCATGATGCAGTTCATCACGGTTGATATAGGAAATCATCGTGGATGTTCCGACCATTTTCTGGTTACGCGCTAAGTTATAGAAGAAGGCAAATCCGCTGTAGAAGAATAACCCTTCCAAAAGCGTAGAGTACACCATTGCTTTAAGCACTGTCTCAATCGTTGGGTTTTGTGCGAATTCGTTGTAAACAGCAGCTATTCTTTCGTTCCGTTCGAGCAAAACTTTGTCCGTACGCCCTTCGTTAAAGGAAGCTATTTGGTTATCATAATTTGTTACAGACGCAAGTACATACGTATAGCTATGGTTATGCTCACTTTCCTGGTCAGCAATTGTCGCTAAAATCGATTTGACGCTTGGGTCTGTCGAATAAGCAGCTATTTTGGAGGCGATATCTGTTTGCGGACCATCCAATGTAGCCAGCAAACCGATAATTTTCAGGAATGCTGTACGCTCCTGATCTGATAGATTTGCAAATTGCTTCGTATCTGCCACCATATTCACTTCATTGGCAGTCCAGAACAAACCGCGGATTGTTTTGCGCAGTTCATAAAAATGCGGGTATGCAACGTTATCCCAATGCAGGATTCCGCTTGCATCTCCGTTAAATAATGCAGTAGATTTATTTGGATTCGTCGGCTCCAGAACGGTAGCCTTCATCAATTTAGACATTCCAATACTCCTCTCGTCCATTCCAATACTTCTTCTTCCTGGGATCCTCTTGGCGATTGCTCTATTTTGAGCGGAGCAAGCGGCGAATGATAGAATTTCGCCAGCTTATCAGCTGCCATGCAAAACATATCATCACCGCCAAACTGCGTATCACCAGTGCCAAACACGAACACATTCTCAGGCTTATATCCGACATCCGCCACAAAATCCTTCACATCGAATGGGGTATCACCTGATCCCCATGTATACGTACCAATAAGCATCGCATCATAATCTGGCACATGCGGAAACGGCTCATTGCCAGTCACGCAATAAAGCGTCACGTCCTGCTGCTTATGTGTCAGCTCTTGTGCGATCAGCTCGGCAACTTCCTTTGTATTTCCGCTGACGGAAGCATATGCGATGAGCAAGGTTTTTGTTTGGCGGGATTTGGGCATCGTTGCTGATCCTCTTTCAGAAAGTCCCATCGTATCAGTCCAATCTGTCCATAATTCTATCATATTCCGGGCCGCTTCGATACTGTAAGCTATTCCCTTAGCCATAGAAAGAAAACTATATATAGATTTTATCATTTAATATTAACATACATATAGTGCCTACTCTAATATAATTTGTGAACATATTATTTACAGGCAAATCTAGTATTGGTTTAAAAGTAGCTCTAATCGTTATATCCCAAGCATCAAAAAAAAACCGACTGGCAAGTGCCAGTCGATTTTTCACACAATTTCAAGCGGCTATTACTACGAATAAAAGCAGAATTTATTTAAGTTTGAATTCAGCTTTCTTTCCTTTGGAAATGTCCTCTGAATTTTCATCATACAAAGGTCCAAGCTCGATATCGAATGCTTTATCTTTCCATATCTTGTCGTACTGCTCCTTATCAAGTACATATACCTGTAGCAATTCACCTGATTCACCCGCTGCAATGCTTTGCTGGTACTCATAAGGGGATAGCATACGTTCACTCATTTGGTACTGTGACCCATCGTTTACATAAAGATTGGATGCGATGTTATCCAACCCGATATTATCTGATCCTTTGTTATCAACATTGAATTTAACAGTCAACAGGACAACACCATTTTGGAAATTCTCAAAGCGAGGTGCTTCGTATTCATTTGGTGTAAAATCAGTGAATTGGTAGCCATCCAATGTAATGGTAGAATCACCAAGCTCCTGACTCTGCCCGATGCCTTCCTTCTCCTCGATCATTGTTTTTTCACCCATGTTATCCACCGAAATTCCATCCTGATAAAAAGCTGCATTTGCTTCTGTTTGTTTTGCGCCTTCTTCACTCAAATTAACAGTGAATTGACCTTTGGTTCCAAGAGTTGTACTTAAATCATCCGGATCAGTCGTTGGTGCAGGAACTTCTATAGTAGCAGATCCGGATTCCATTGCTGCTTTAAGTTCAGTTTCACCCATTGGATAAGCATAAGTACCGGTTATGGTTTCTCCTGCTTTAATCTCGTATTTGTTATCAGGATTTAGCTTTGTCGCTAGTTGACCTTCTTCCGGGATAATATCTTTGTAGTTATTATAATCTTTAACGGCACCTGTAAAACTCATATACATAAATGGTGTATAGTGGAGATCTTTGTCTGTGTCATTCTTAACTGTATATTGAGCAAGAATGACGCCTCCGTTTGTTTCATCATTGAAAGGAATACTATAGTCTGTATGGAAGTCCTTTAAACCAACTAGGGAGTAAGAATCAAGGGAGACTGTCACACCTTCCATTTCATGTGTTTGTGGCTCGGTAGCTTCAAAAAAGACAGTTGTTTCCTCTGCATCTGTAGTCGTTTTCATATAATCAATTAGTTCGGCGAAATCGGCAGAGCCGGAATCAGCTTCTCCTTTATCTGCAGCTGCAGCTGTATCCTCTGCTTTTACTTCATCTTCTTGGCTAGCTGCTTCAGATGCAGCTGGTTTTTCTTCTGTGCTGGCTTTTTTACTGTCACTTCCGCAACCACTAATTATAATTACAGAAAGTATCGCGCCAAAGAGCAGCATTAATTTCTTATTCAAGTTTTCATCCTCCATTCAGAACTTATGATAATAAGCGTAACATGTTCTAGAATCTGGCAATATCGGCATTTAGTAGTAAATTTTGCCTTATAACTCCCTCCATTTCCAGAACACCTTATATATTGCAGTATAAAGTACCTAAATCGCTCTATAATGCCTCATATCAGTGTTTTTTTAACCCAGCACATTGATAAACTACATTCTTTTGAAAAAAAAGAAGACCGTGTATACGATCTCCTTTTCCATTATTAAATACAAAAGCTAAACCAACTTCCTCCAAACTATACGTCCTATCCCGCTGCATTCATTACCTGTCATCCATATTGCAATTGAATTATCCTAGTACCTCTTCCTAAGTCGGAACAATAACCCCTTCATCCACATAAGGAACACCGTTACCAAGTAAGCTCTCAATTCCCCCAGGATGGTATGTCATCACTTCATCCACTTCGGCATAAGACTTCCACACAGCTTCGGCTATTTTTTCTGTATCCTGAATCTGAATTTCTCCACCAATCTGTCTAGCTTTAAACGTCACAAAGGTAGCATGTTCATTGATAGCTTGTAATTTTGCCTCATTCACTGCAAGGATAGTTGTTACTTCTACATCCAAGCCTGTTTCTTCCTTTGCTTCCCGTACTGCAGCTTCGGCAAGTGATTCGCCTAATTCGACTAAGCCGCCTGGTAATGTCCAACTGCCATTCTTTTTGTTATGTACCATAAGAATTTGCTGTGTCTCTTCATTATGAATCAATGCGTAAGCTACTCGTACTTCTTTCATTTTCATACCTCCTCTGTTCTCTGTCTCCAGTGTATACCAAATAGACATTTCCCTGTTGACAACAATAAAAGAAACTCATATAGTTTAGTTTAGTTAACTTAATTTATGAGGTGCTTACGATGAAGGCTTTATTTAAAAACAAACAATTCAGCTGTCTTCTTACATCTGAACTCTTCACGGTTTTGAGTTTCTCCATGTATATGATTACTGTGTCCTGGTATGTTGTTGATGTACTGCATCATCCTCAGTACCTCGGCCTTGTAATGGCGGCCGCTTCAATACCGCGTATGATCACGATGATAATTGGCGGTGTGCTTGCCGACCGCGTTCAGAAATCAAAAATTTTATTCAGTACTCAATTGCTAAAGGGAGTTTTACTAGGTATCCTGCTTTGGAGTGTAATAGATGATTCCTTAACTTTAGCTCTGCTCCTGATTGTGTCCTTTTTCATCGGCTGTTTGGATGGTTTTTTCTTCCCTGCTCTCTCGTCTTTAATCCCGAGCATTGTTTCCCAGAAAGAACTGCAGCCGGCCAATACACTTATTCATAGTTCCCAAGAACTGCTTTATTTAATTGGTCCAGTTGCTGCTGGCGCTATATTGCATTATTACAATTTCAGTGCTACCTTTGCTGTCAGTATTGCAGCCACTGTAATAGGTGCATGTTTTGTCTATCCGTCCTTTATTAAGGATGCAAAGCCGGATAAAAACAAAGAAAAAACTTCTTTTATTACAGAATTTAAAGAAGGCTATCGTTACCTGCGATCCTCTTCTATCTATGTATCTGCAATCAGCATCATAATCATTGTGAATTTCTTTGTTTTTGGGCCAATGTTTCTCAGCTTACCTATTTTGGCTGAAGAACTCGGCGGCAGTGCCTTGGATCTTAGCTTTTTAGAGGCTGGTTTCTCTGTCGGCTCTCTTGCAGCGACTATCTTCCTGCTTTTCTTCACACTAAAAAAGAATCGCGGAAGACTGATTCTTTTATTCCTGATTGCCACTGTTTTAGCTCTTGCCGTCTTCAGTCAAATCCCAAGTTTATATTTGCTGATTCCGGTTGCAGCAATGATTGGATTTTTCGGTTTTATCACGTACATTCCGACAGATGTCATCATTCAGGAGAAAACAGATCCTGCCATGATGGGAAGGGTCATGAGTATCGTGTTCTTGGCCTCCACAGCATTCGATCCTATCTCTCAAACCCTTTTCAGCTCCTTAATGAGCGTCGGTTTCTCTGCACGTATTTTGCTTGCTGCATTCGCCGGTACTGGATTACTTATGGCAGCCCTGCTATTTGCAAAAGCTAAAAAATGGCGTAATATGCAATAAAGAAGCTGTTTGGAAGGAACGATGCACATGAGCCGTTCGTATAAGGAAATCATCCGAAGAATGAATGAAGCGTATGAGGAGTTTGGTATTCTTATCTCTCAGGAAACAAAGAAACTTGATGAGCTGGATTTAACAGTTCAGCAGGAATATATGCTGTCTTATATCGAGAGAAGAGATAAACAAACTACAGCCAATGATATTGCAGCAGATTTCGGCATCTCCAAAAGCGCTGTCAGCCAAGTGCTTTCAAAATTGGAGAAAAGGGATATGATTACAAAGCAAGCCAATCCCACAAATAAGCGGGAATTCTTTTTGGCTCTCGGCAACAAAGGCCGGGAGTATATGGATAGTCTCAAGCAGTTAGACGAACTACTTATAGATAAATATTATTCCAAGATTGACATTGATGAATTGCATCAAATGACAGAAACCATGGTGCGAATCAATAACGTCATAAGGGAACAGAAAAAATAGAGGTGCCTGCTGGCACCTCTTTTTATTAGCTTAGACGGATAATGGTAAGAGATGCTCCTGTAGAATCGCCGCCATTCAGCACGGCTGTGCCCGCTCCAATCTCTAAAACGAAACCCAAGAAAGCATAGAAAAGATACTGCTTCTCTATGCTTTCTAACGAATAGGCTGCTGGTCGGCAACAATATGAATATCAATATTGCAGGTCTGTCGCATGATCGTATTAACTATAGATCCTTTCCAAACTTCTTCCCAGCGCGTACGTGCGGACTGTCCTAATAGTATTTGAGTAATAAAATATTTTTTAGCTTCCAAGACAATCGCATTTGCTGCTCGCTTACTGGAAGTATGCAGGAGGAAATGCGCATCAAATGTTGAGCAAAGCTGCCTGATATAATCCACCTTCTCTTTTTCAGCTACCGCATCCCGGGTTACATGCAGAATAAAAAGTTCTGCATTCAAACGATTCGCCATTCGATATCCGCGGCGTATCAGCCTTTCTGCGGTATCGACATGCTGTACGCAAATAAGTATCTTTTCATGTACACCCAGAGGCCCCCGGTAATCTGCTCCGTTTTGACGTTCCAGTTTCTCATCCACCTCATCCGCAATTTCCCGAAGAGCTAGTTCACGCAAAGCAGCAAGGTTGGTTAGCTGAAAATAATTCTGCAAGCTCTTTTGAATTCGATGGGCGGGATAGATTTTCCCTTCCCGCAACCGCTTCTGCAAGGTTTCAGGTGTTGCATCAATTAACTGAATTTCGTCTGCCTGCTGTACGAACAAGTCTGGCACACGTTCATTTACCCGCACTCCTGTTATCGTCTGGACAATGTCATGCACACTTTCAAGATGCTGTATATTGACGGCAGCAAGTACATCAATGCCTGCATCCAACAGTTCCATAACATCCTGATATCTCTTGGCGTGCTTGGAGCCAGGAATATTCGTATGCGCCAATTCATCCACTAAAACAACTTTTGGAGCACGCTGTAGAATTCCTTCTACATTAAGTTCAAAAAACGGGCGGTCTTTATAATGAATTTCCAACAAGGGAACTTGTTCCAGATCTCCTAACTGGGCATTTGTTTCCGGCCTTCCATGCGTTTCAATAACACCAATAACAACAGCTATACCTTCCTTTTTCATCTGCTGGGCATCTGTCAGCATCTTATAGGTTTTACCGACGCCCGGAGCAGCACCGATATATAACTTCAGACGGCCTCTCCCTTGTACAGATGCGTCTGCTAAAAATGCAGCCGCTTTATCATTTGTTTCCATCATTTCAATGCCTGCAAATCCATATTCAACTGCAGTACATTTACAGCGGGTGCACCGAGCAGCTCTTCTGCCCGTGATGTGCGGTGCTGTTCAATCAACTTGTATAGCTCCTCTTCATGAATACCGCTCGCTTCAGCTATTCTCGGCACCTGAAATTCTGCTGCTTCTACCGAGATATGCGGATCCAAGCCAGAACCGGAATTCGTCACTAAATCCAGCGGTACAGGACCGCCGTCTGGATTAGCCGTTTGCTGATCATTTATCGTTTCTTCTGTCCGGGAAATCAATTCTGGATTAGAAGGAGCATAGTTCGGTGTTCCGGATCCTGCGGCATCATTATCTATACTCGACACCCTTCCCTGGAATAGTGCAGGGTCAGTAAACGTTTGCCCAATCAGCTCCGAACCAATCACGGTGCCGTTCTCATCTTCTACCAAGCTGCCATCAGCATGATAAGGGAAGAATAGCTGTCCGATTCCCGTTACAGCCAAAGGGTAAAGTACACTGCACAAAACCAGGCATACTAATGCAAGCCGCAGTACAGGAACGATATTGGATACATGTTTATTCATATTCATTTGCCTCCTATAGAAACAGACTTAACAGCATATCAATAGCTTTTATTCCTATAAACGGGACGACAACACCGCCAAGTCCATATACGAATATATTTTTTCTCAGCAGCTTATCCGCAGAAACAGGCTTATACGCCACACCTTTTACCGCCAGCGGTACTAGCGCAGGGATGATCAAACCATTGAATAAAAGTGCAGATAGAATTGCTGTTGTCGGCGACTCCAGCTGCATGATATTCAAGACATTCATCTCCGGTATGCCGAGCATGAACAGAGCCGGAATGATTGCAAAGTACTTAGCTACATCATTGGCAATACTGAAAGTAGTAAGTGCCCCTCTCGTCATCAGCAGCTGTTTTCCGATAGCAACAACCTCAATTATTTTTGTCGGATCAGAATCCAGATCGATCATATTCGCCGCTTCCTTCGCAGCTGTCGTTCCGCTATTCATCGCAAGCCCGACATCAGCTTGAGCTAGTGCAGGTGCGTCATTCGTACCATCTCCGGTCATTGCAACAAGTTTACCTTGTGCCTGTTCTCGTTTGATTACCTCGATCTTATCCTCCGGCGTGCTTTCTGCGATAAAATCATCAACTCCAGCTTCTTTCGCAATGGTCGCTGCGGTAAGCGGATTGTCTCCGGTACACATAATTGTCTTGATTCCCATCTTCCGCAGCTCATCGAAGCGTTCCCTCATTCCTGGTTTCACGGTATCTTTTAGATAAATCAACCCGAGAAGCTCCGTATCTACCGCCACCGCTAAAGGGGTACCTCCCATTTTCGCGATATGATCAGATTTTTCCTGTAAACCCACCGGAACCTTACCGCCACGTTCCA
This sequence comes from Terribacillus aidingensis, assembly GCF_040703035.1. Lineage (NCBI taxonomy): Bacteria > Bacillati > Bacillota > Bacilli > Caryophanales > Bacillaceae > Terribacillus > Terribacillus aidingensis. The sequence continues at coordinate 3,308,337 of NZ_CP159996.1, forward strand.
GCACCCAATCTTTGACTGCCCCTACCGCACCTTTTCGATAGCTGCCGCCGTCAGCCAAGTCCATGCCGCTCATTCTTGTTTGTGCTTGGAAAGGCACGAATACTGCTTCTTCCCATTTCTTTTGATCCATTGCAATGCCCTGTTCTTCGGCCAAACTGAGCACTGATCGGCCTTCCGGTGTTTCATCTTTCCAGGATGTGATGACTGCTGCTTGCATCAAAGCATTTCTTGATACAGATTCTACAGGTATGAAATCAGCGGCCATGCGATTTCCGAAAGTTATCGTACCGGTCTTATCCAAAATGATTGTATCAATATCACCTGCTGCTTCCACAGCTCGGCCAGACATCGCCAAAACATTGAATCGTGTCACCCGGTCCATACCCGCAATTCCGATTGCACTCAGCAAACCGCCAATCGTAGTCGGGATAAGGCAGACAAGCAGCGCAACAAGCATGCCTGTATCAATTGAGAAGCCAATATAGTTTGTAAAAAAAGGCAATGTGATGACGACGAGCATGAAAATGATCGTTAAGCTAATCAACACCGTGTTTAAAGCTATTTCATTAGGTGTCTTCTTACGGTCTGCTCCTTCTACAAGCGCAATCATCCGATCCAGGAAGCTTTCTCCTGGCTGACTGGTGATTTCAATCGTAAGCTCATCACTGACGACAGTTGTACCGCCTGTGACGGAGCTGAAATCTCCTCCAGCTTCCTTTAGAACCGGAGCTGACTCCCCGGTAATTGCCGATTCATCAACACTTGCCATACCAGCAATAATCGTACCGTCTCCAGGGATGACCTCTCCTTCCTTAACGAGTACAACATCGCCTTTTCGAAGATCAGCCGATGAGATGATTTCCTCTTTTCCTCGGAGGATACGCCTGGCAGCCGTATCCTGTTTTGTTTGTTTCAGCGTATTCGCTTGCGCCTTCCCTCTTCCTTCGGCCACCGCTTCCGCTATATTCGCGAACAGCACTGTCATCAGCAGAATCACTGAAACGCTCCAGTAAAAACCGCTGCCCATTGTCTGGGAAGGGGCGCCAGGAAAAACCGCGAGTAATAACGTAACTATAAATCCAAGTTCAACAATGAAAAGGATAGGATTCCGAACCATATAAGTCGGATGCAGCTTCACTACAGCATCCACACAAGCTTCCTTCAAGATTTTCTTTGAAAATAAACGATTGGAGGGAATCTCTTCTTTCCCTGCAGTATGTGCTAGCATAACAAGTCACTCTCCTATAAAGTTACGTATTCTGCAATCGGACCAAGAACCAGTACAGGCAGGAAGGTCAATGCACCTACTAAGAAGAAGGTGGCGACTAATAAACCTGCAAATAGAGGACTGCCGATCCGCAAACTGCCCTTACTCTCTTGAACAGCAGTTTTCCTCGCCAGTGATGCTGCGACAGCAATCAGCGTGATGATGGAAATATAGCGTCCCAGGAACATTATGATGCCTGTAAGGACATTCCAGAATGTAGTTGCATCCCCCAGTCCTTCAAATCCTGAACCATTATTAGCAGCTGATGATGCAATCTCGTACAGTACTTGCGTCAAACCATGATACCCGGGGTTTGATATTGCTCCGTTACCTGCTGGAAAATACATTGCAATTGCTGTACCAATAAGGATAAGTATCGGCTGGACCAGCAGCGTGATAGCCAGCAGCTTCATTTCAGCTCCCTCAAGCTTTTTACCAAGAAGGGCAGGTGTGCGCCCTACCATCAGGCCAGCAATGAAGACGGCAATCATCACATAAAGAATGACATTCATGAAGCCAGTACCTACACCGCCAAAAACTGTATTCAAAAGCATATTTCCGAGCGCAAGCATCCCTGTGAGAGGGCTGAGTGTATCATGCATCGTGTTGACTGCACCGGTTTCTGCAGCGGTTGTGACAATGGCATAAAATACACTTCCGATAACTCCAAAGCGGGTTTCCTTCCCTTCCATCATCGCTCCTTGAAGCATTGGATTACCTTCCATCTCGAAAGCGATACCTGCCGCAAGCATGACAAGGAATACAGTTGCCATTGCACCGAAAAGCATTACTCCTTGTTTCGGCTTTCCTGCCAGCTTTCCATATGTAAAAGGCAAGGAAGCAGGCAGCAAAAGCATTAGCCAGCATTGCAGCACGTTCGTATACGCATTTGGATTCTCAAATGGATGAGCAGAGTTTACCCCGAAGAATCCACCGCCATTATTCCCGAGCTCCTTAATGGATAGGAATGCACCGATCGGTCCGCGCAGAATGGTTTGTTCCGCACCTGTCATCGTAGTCGCATGCACAGCTCCTGAAAATGTCTGCGGCATTCCGAGTGCAACGAATACAATTGCTGTGATAAAGGAAATCGGCAAAAGTACGCGTACCAACGCTCTGACGAAATCCTCGAAGAAATTCCCGATTGGCTTACTGCCAAGCAATCGGATGAACCCAATTGCTACCGCAAGCGCTGTAGCAGGGGCTGCGAACATCATGAACAAGATGGCTGTGGCCTGTGAAAATAGCGATAGACCTGATTCTCCGCTATAATGCTGCAAGTTTGTGTTTGTGATAAAACTTACAGCAGTATTAAAAGCTAAAGCTGGATCCATTCCTGAAATATCGAGCGGATTCAGCGGTAAAACGCCCTGAAGGCGGAACACTGCATAGACAAACAGCAGCAATACCATATTTAGCAAGAGCATAGATAGCACGTATTGTTTCCACGTCTGCTTGTGGTTTTTTATGCCTGAAATGCGGAATAAGATGTTTTCCAGCGGCAGGAAAAACCGGTCAATCCTTGATTCTGAGAATGCAGCAGCCATATATAAACCCATAGGCTTTAAAGAGAACCAAATTAAAACAAGTACAATGGCCAAGACTATTACCGAAACGATCATCATGTGAACCTTCCTTCGTTAAAATTTTTCCGGATAAAACAAGGCGTAGATCAGATAACCGATGATTCCTATACCTAATACAAGCAAGCCAATCTGAACCATTAACGTGTCCCTTCTTTCTCGGCAATCTGAGCGCCAGCTGCCAGTAACACAGCCATGCCTCCGAAAAGCAATAAACTCAATCCAATGTAAAGTAGATCCATACTGATCCTCCTCGGTTCTTTCATATTTACACCCTAAAAAAGTGCATAAAAAAGAAGTCACAGAAGAGGGCCCTCTTCTGTGACTTCTGGGCATAACGAAATAAACGTGTGCCTATCACATTTTTTGGCTTCCTCTCGAACGCTTACGAAGTTAGCTGACGGATTCGGGCCAGAGAGTAGCCCTACTCTTTTCAGAGATTCACCCCATGTAACAATTGTTACGGTTGGTTCCCCCGCTTCCTGGATTCAGGAATTAAGCGATTACGAATGCTATGCAATTTTGTTTGGTTACACTTGGAAGATGAACCTTATTCTACGCCCGTTATAAGGGTTAGTAAAACGATGAAAAATTTGAATAGGCTCTGTTTTTAATAAGAAAACAGTCAAATAAGCTAAAGAATACGACGATTTTTCATATTCTCTTTTAAAATCGTCATTTATCTAATGATTACGATGTTTCTCGGAAATTAAAATAAATTTATATGATTAAAATCTTGACACAACAAACGCTACCCTGTAATACTATATACCAGTAGTAAGTAACACCGAATACCAGCATCACAGAATACATTGCTATATGGTGCGAAAAGTAAAAATATAAATAACTCAAACGGAGGGGCAATATTGGAAAATATCACAGAAATGTTGAAAGGGGTGCTTGAGGGTTGTGTGCTTGAGATCATCAGCCGCGGTGAAACTTATGGTTATGAAATTACGCAACAACTGCGAGAGCTTGGCTTTACTGATGTAGTAGAAGGCACAGTTTATACGATCACCATGCGTCTAGAGAAAAACAAATTAGTGGATACAGAGAAAAAACCATCTACTATCGGACCGCCGAGAAAGTTTTACAAGCTCAATACATCAGGTCAAGAGCAACTTGAGCGTTTTTGGGAAAAGTGGGAATTCGTTTCAAGCAAAATTAACGAACTTAAAACAAATCAAAAGGAGAAATGATATGAGTATTATAAAAAAGATTATCGGTGATTTGGATGACAAGCGAGAATGGAAGGCAATGGAGAAGCGTGCGAGTGCACTTCCAAGCGAATACCGAAACGCTTACAATGCTATCAAAAAATATATGTGGACCTCTAGTGGTCTATCCGAGTGGAAGGACATCAGCCGTATCTTCGGAGGCATTCTCGACCTCTTTGAGGAAGGTGCAATGGAAGGCAAAAAAGTAACCGATCTCACTGGTGAAGACGTGGCCGATTTCTGTGATGAACTAGTGAAGGACGCGACAACTTGGCAAGACAAGTATCGCACATCGTTGAACGAAACGATTAAACGTGGCTAACGGAATCTTTGGAAATTTAGGAGACTAGCTGAACCATCTGTTCCCTTAAACTAAAGCTCAAGGTATCGGTGTTGTGATAGCCCTCCTAAATTGGACTATCACAACACCGCTTTGTTCCCACTGCACTATGAAACTTCCTGTAGAAATCAGCTAATTATATCCCTTAGTCAAAAAACCAACAGCGTCATCGACTCCCTGCTCTCTTTTCCAATCGCTGACTTAGTAATAAAGAGGCTGGGACAAAAGTGTTTTAGCCAGATAAAAAAACGAACTATATTGTAAATCTTCCTAAGAGAATTTACATAAGTTCGGTCATTTTGATTAGTTATCCATCCTAGCGTAGGCAGAACACGGAGACTCCTACGGAAACAGCACGAGCTGAAGACCCCGCAGTAGTAAACTTTCCACGAGGAGGCTGAGGCCGTGTCCGTGGAAAGCGGGGTGTTTTGCCGAAGCGGCGCTCAAGGATAACATTCGGTTTAAAGCAATGGGAATTTAGTTATATCCCAGCCTCCTTATTACCGTGGCAATCATCCGCCGATTGGATACAACTTACCACCAAAAAATAAGGTTCCTAATCGGATCCCTTTTACAAAGAGATAAACTCTCTTTCATAAACAGTTCGTACTTGGAAAAGAACTTGGGAAGCATGCTGTTTGAACTTGTACTCGGTTGGCTCCCCTTTCGAAAAATACAACCCAGCCTCGTCCGGTGATCTTTCTAATCCTGCGAACAATCTTCCTGCTCCTACACTTGGATGAGGGCCTAAGAAGCGGATGAAGGGCTGAATAAGCAGCGGTAAGCCTCCGTTTCGGCCTTTTCGCATCGTGTTGTTATTCCCTGGATCAACACTGATAATCGTAACGCCTTCTTTCATCAGTTCTGGAGCTAGAGCGTGTGTCCATAGGGTAATGGCTAGCTTCGTTGATGAATACGGGCCGGTAAGCTTCTGAAACTTCTTCGGTCTTGCCAATTCCTCAGGTTCAAATGTTTTCCTGAATCTGAATGCATCTGAACTCGTCTGTATAACCATACCTGGCGAACCTTTTTTCAATAGCTCTAATAGCTCCATTGTGATAATGTATGGGACTACGGTCTGCACTTCGTAATGAAGCTCACGCCCTTGCGGTGAAAATAGCAGCTCCGGAAAACTGCCCCCGGCATTATTGAAAAGCGCATCGAGCTTCGGCTCCTTTTCCTTTATTTGTTCCAAAGCAGGCTTGAGTTTCGTGAAATCTGATAAATCAGTGCGATAGATCCTAATTATCCTCTGACGGATCTTCTGCTGCAGCTTAAGTTCTTCTTCCGGGAATGCGGAACGATTTAATGCGACAACCTCCCAATCGTTTTCAATCAGTTTCTTTGTCAGCTCCAAACCTATACCGCTGTTTGCTCCTGTAACAAGTGCTATTTTTTTCTTTCCTTCTGTCATTTCTTTCTCCTCCATTCGTGAATGGCTGTAGTATATAAAATGGAGTTCACTCCAGGTCAATACAGAATTATTTTCTTGACCTGGAGTGAACTCTAGGTTTTACAATAGGGTTATTAAAGAAGGAGGCGGACGTATGTATACGATTAAACAAGCAAGTGCGCTTTCCGGTTTAAGTATTGATACAATTCGTTTTTATGAGAAAGCTGGATTACTACCTGCAATTAACCGGCTGCCAAATGGACATCGCTCTTTTTTGCCGACAGATATTGAACGGATGAAAATAATCATCTGTATGAAAAAAGCCGGATTTACCTTAGAAGAATTGAAATCTTACCTTGATATTGCCGAAACAGGCAATATGCATGAACATCCTGATGTAATGGCAAGCATGCTGCAACATAAGGAAAAACTTAAAAATCAGATGGTACAAATACAGACTGTTTTGGACTTTATCGATCAAAAAATATCGGAGGGATCATGGCTTGAGAGGAAAGCATAACCACAGTTAGGCTTCTGTTATGCAAGACTATAATGCTTGGTATGTTTGATGCTTCTTCCGTCTATACTGCTTGCTAGTGAGGTGGTTAGGATGGATACAAGACCAAATCTATTATATTCGATGCTGGATGGCTATAAGCCCATTCGCAATTTGCTAGGATTAGGTGATCCCAGCGTGCAGAAGATAGATGACCAGTGGTGGATGTTTTTTGGCGGATTCCAGCGCAACTTCAAAAACAACCTGTTCAGCGCCAGTCTTCCAAAAGGAGCACCATTGACGACAGCTAATGCCTGGAGGATTTCGACTTATCCAGGAAAGCCCAACAAAGCGAAGCCTTTGCTGCCTCAGCCGAAGGAAGCAGCCTGGGATCGGTACGGACTGCACGAGCCCTGTTATGTTGAAGGAGAAGTGAATGGCGCGCCTGTCAGGCGTATTTACTATACCGGCAGAAGTGCCAGTAATGTTCTTGGAAATGAATCTCCCTATTCGATCGGCTGTCTGGAAATGAGGCATGGAAGATGGTTTCGTCACCCAAAACCAGTAATGGTCGGCACTGTAAGGAATGATAGTGTGCTTGCACCCAAGGTAATTTTTGATGAAGGTAAATGGAAGATGTGGTTTGCGGCTACACCACACGAGCCTGGTAAAGGAGATATCCCAATGCACGAGGTGTATGCCGCCGAAAGTGAAAACGGCCTTGATACTTGGACAAAGCCACGTCTGTTTTTTACTCGGGAGGAAGCATTTACGCATGCGAGACCGAAGCGAATTCATAATATGTACTACTTACTTGTCAGCCGCTGCGGCAATGCCTTCGGAGAAGACACTTATAAACCACAGGATCTCTGGTTACTCAAAAGTAAGACAGCAAGCTTCACAAGAGCTGATTGGTCGGAGGAGCCGAAGCTGCTCATTAAAGCGGACATCGGTGATTCCTGGTACCAGAATGGCATATTCGGGTCCTGTCTTTGTGTTGGGGATGATGGGGAGCTGGTCGTCTTCTTCTCCGCTATCAATAAATCCATTTATTGGCTCAATGAAGCGGGTGACCGGCTTAAAAGAGGAAAGAAACCTCCATTTCCTGCACCATTTTATTTTACGGTCGGTAATATGCGGGTCAACGAAACAATAGCAAAATAAGAAGGAATGCATCTTCTGCACTCCTTCTTATTCATTTTCCCCTACCAAATCTATCTCCGTTATCAATAGAACCAGGGCTGGCGTAAGGATAATATGCAGTCATATTTCCTGTCGACCTTGTCATATCTATTGCTATGTTTTTCTTTCTCTGCTTGTCAAATTACGAACCAATCCAGGACCCCTTTTCAAACTTTCCACACCCGCCATACTGCAGATTGAAGCAATAATCACCCCTGCATCGAATAGCTTTGCAGTCATATAAAATCCTGTACCTGCAGCAATATCAATCACGACAAATGAGTAAATAGCCGTGGCTTTCACAACAATGATTACGATTTCCCGCTTTTTTGCTGTCATGAATCAAGCCCCCTTCCTCCGTGTTCAGTTTATGAGAGGAGCAGCTTGACCCATGTTCAAATATTCACACGATCTGATTGTGCTTCCTTTACCTTTTGGATATACTGCTGTGCAATAAGTGTAATTTTTTCATAGTCTCCGGTACTGGCAGGGGCAACAAGATTGCCGCCGACCCCAACAGCTACTGCCCCATTCTTCAGCCAATCACCTACATTCTCCAAGTCTACTCCTCCTGTTGGCATGATATTTGCCTGCGGAAGAGGCGCTTTGATAGCTTTGATAAAACTTGGACCGAAAGCACTTCCCGGGAAGAGCTTGATAATATCAGCTCCTGCTTCCATCGCCTGCTTTATCTCCCCGATCGTCATACAACCCGGCAAGTAGGGAATTTGATAAAGATTACATAGCTTGGCAGTTTCAGCATCAAAAGTTGGACTCACTATGAAACTGGCGCCTTCAAGTATGGCTAGACGGGCTGTCGTACTATCCAGTACCGTGCCTGCCCCTATGATCACATCTGTGTTTTCCGTATATTGAGCAGAAAGCTGTTTAATCACTTGATCAGCGTCCTTGACAGTAAATGTCACTTCGATTGCTGTCAATCCACCCTCTATACAAGCATCGGAAATTTGGATTGCCTGCTCTGGCGAATCGGCACGGACTACAGCAACAATAGCTTGTTCGTTAATCTTAGCTAATACTTCTGCTTTTCTCATTTAACTATCCCTCCATATGTGTACTGAATTTACAAACTCCAACCGTTCCCGTATCATAGAAGTAAGCAATGAATGCAATAGAAACGGAGTAATATCTATGTCTAATGTGCAATCACTCGAACGTGCCTTGACTCTTTTGAATACGCTTTCCGATTATCCCGAAGGACTGTCGATTGCGAAGCTGACCAAGCTGGTAGACTTATCGAAGAGTACGACGCATCGGCTTCTGGCAACACTTGTGGATATGAATTATGTTGCTAAGGACCCGGAATCAGACAAGTATAAGGTCGGTTTACAAACACTTTATGTTGCTCGCAGTGTCTTGAATAATAACAACATCGCCAATGTGGCAAAACCTTATTTGAAACAGCTGTGTGCAGATGTCAATGAGACTGTCCACCTTTGCATCGAGGATAAAGGTGAGATTGTCTACATCGATAAACTCGAAAGCAATCAGACGATACGCATGTATTCGCGTATCGGCAACAGAGCGCCCATGTACTGTACGGCTGTAGGAAAAATACTTTTATCAGGTATGGCTGCAGATCGTATAGAAGAAATAGCTGATTCCACGACTTTCATGCCGCGCACGCCACGTACGATCACGTCGCCGGAAGAGCTGCGCACCGAAGTGGACAAAGTCCGACAACAGGGGTATGCGCTTGACAATATCGAAAATGAAGAAGGCATTCGGTGTATCGCTGCTCCGATTTACAGTCATGAACATCGGATCGTGGCGAGCTTCAGCATCTCAGGACCAAGCAATCGCGTAACGATGGATAGAGTAAACAACGAATTGATAACTAAAATGAAGGCCTGCAGCTTGGAGATATCTCATGCACTAGGCTATTCTGGATAGAGGAGAAGACCTTCCAAGCGGAAGGTCTTCCTTTTTTACCCAATCGGCTCTCGTTTCATGAAAAGTGAAAGTTCTTCACGGTTCGGCAAGCCATCATTATCTCCAGGTGACATGACGGCAAGCGCACCGATGGCCGCTCCCCTTGCAATGCTGTCAGGCAGCTCCAGCCCTTCCAGCAATCCACTCACGACACCGACCGCAAAGCCATCTCCTGCACCAACTGTATCGACCACTTCTTTAACCGGGAATCCTTCTGTATAAAATTGCGTACCATCCATGCGACTTGTAAATGCTCCTTCTGCTCCCAGCTTCAGCACAACAGTCGGCACACCAGCCTCATGATAATATGCAGCAATATCGAGCACATCTGTTTTGCCGGTAAGTTGTCTTCCTTCAGCTACACCAGGGAAGATAATATCCGCTTGGCTGGCAAGCTCATTGATAACCTGCGCCATCTCCTGCTTATCAGGCCACAGCCCCAGCCGAAGGTTCGGATCGAATGATACTTGAAGTCCATTTTCCTTGGCTTCCTTCATCATCTGAAAAACCAATTCCCGGCAGCTTTCAGACAAAGCGGGAGGAATGCCTGTCAAATGGAGATGATCATAATCCGCCCATTTGATTTTCTTGATCAGCTTTTTATCCATATGGGAGGCTGCGGAGTTCTTCCGTGCCGAAAACACTTCCGGATCTCCGCTTTTCACTTTCTGTTTCCATTGCATTCCTGTCACGAATGCAGGTTCATAGCTGACATACGTTGTATCTATCTTATTTTTTTGTAAAAATTTATGGATGTTTCGACCGAATGGATCCAAACCCAGCTGCGTGACATACGTCACTTGATGGCCAAGTCGCGCCATTCCGATAGAGAAATTCACTTCTGCTCCTGCAATAAAACGGGAAAAGCGTTCGGCATCATCCAGCAGTCCTTCTTGTTCCGCAACAAACAGTGCCATCGGTTCCCCGATTGTTAAAATCCTGCTCATCTGTCAACGTCTCCTTTATGCAAAGAGAGACATACTGTATATGCCTCTCCGGTGGTTTTATACAGTATTTGAGTTGATATTGTTCGGGTCGATATTTGTGTCGTCTGTATTCTGCTTTTCCTTCTTCTTCATATGCTGTGCCCAAAAAGCTGTCAGAATCGGGACGAGAATCGACGTAACTACAACAGATGCTGCAACAAGTGCAGTAGCTGCTTCTGCAATCGGCATGAATTCCGGAATCATTGTGGCAATGATCATTGGGTTGGCAACTGCCGCACCAGCAGTACTGGATGCTGCGATACCAGCAGTTCCATTTCCGCCTCCGATATATTTATCCGCAATCATGAGCGGTATACCAGTAACGACGATAACAAGCACACCAAGGATGATACCTGCAAGACCTGTCTCCAAGATGACACCTAAATCAATTGAGTTACCCAGCGCGAAACCGAAGAACGGAATCATAGTTTGTGTTGCTCTGCTGAAGAAGGCACGAAGATCGCCATCCAAGTTACCTAGCAGGAATCCAACTAGAAACGGTAGTACTGCTCCAACGAATACTTGTGGTTCAAACGCTGCAAGACCAGTAGAACCAAGTATGATCATCGTCATGAGCGGGCCGGATTCCAAGGACATAAGGACAAATGCTCCAGCTTCCTCTTTTGATCCGTATTGCTGCATGATCGATGCATACAATCCGCCATTCGTCATATCCATGGCAGCAACGAGTGTCAGAACGGAAAAGCCGGCAAAAAGACCAGTCTGTATGCCGCCTTCAGGCAGGAACTGCGCTGCAATAATAGCTACAACCCATGCAACAGCAATCTTCGTGATAACGAGTGTGCCGGATTTGCGCAAAATCGTACCCGTGGATTTCAGCTGGATGCCTGCACCCATACAGAAGAACCAAACAGCCAGAATCGGAATAGTGCCTGTCATGAGTCCGCCAGTAAAGGATCCGAAGTACTCCGCCGAACTCGGCGCGAAGGTATTGATGATTGCCCCTAAAAATAACGGTACGAGCATGAGCCCACCAGGAATTCTCTCCATCGTTTTCATTATTTTCATTTTGCATTCCTTACCTTTCCTTATAGGTAATCGAGCAAAAGAAATTGAGATGTTTGAATCACTTTACGTGATATGCTATTTTTATAGTGATCGCCCAGATCATTGGAATGAGAGGGTGGCACACACAAAGATTCTCCAGATCTTTGGTCACCTTCCCAGTCCTCTCAATATCTCTTTCCCGTCAAACAACTCCGACGCAATTCTTCCAACCTGCTTATCTTGCGAGCCAGCCTCCGTCAACAGCCAGAACATGGCCATTCATATAGTCAGATGCACGACTTGCCAGGAATACAACTACACCCATCAAATCAGACGGATCTGCCCAGCGGCCGCTCGGAATCCGGGACAAAATCTCTGCGTTACGTTTTTCATCGGCACGGATCGGTGCAGTATTGGCAGTCGCCACATACCCCGGTGCAATCGCATTCGTTTGGATATTATAAGCGCCCAGCTCGTTGGCAAAGGCTTTCGTCAATCCTGCAACAGCATGCTTGCTTGCCGTATATGACGGTACGAATTTGCCGCCTTGGAACGACAGCATCGATGCGACATTGATGATTTTTCCGCCGCCTTGTTCTGCCATCACCTTAGCCGCTTCCTGCCCTAACAAATAGACAGCATGCAGATTAACGTCCATGACCTTATCCCAGTCTTCTTCCTTGTACTCAAGCAAAGGTGTCCGGATAATTGTACCAGCGTTATTTACGAGAATATCAACCTTTCCGAAGACCTCCACACAACTCGTCACAACCTGCTTCACTTTTTCTCTATCTGTCAGATCAGCCTGATGAAAATGTGCCCTGCCACCAGCTTCTTCAATCAATGCTTTCGTTTCCTCCCAATCATCCCGGTGTGTCACGACGAAGACATCAGCCCCTGCCTTTGCCAGAGCGACTGCATAGCCCTGACCCAGTCCCTTGCTGCCGCCTGTCACAATTGCAACCTTGCCAGTCAAATCGAAATAACTCATGGAAAAGTCCGTCAAACTCATCTTTATCCCCCTTTAGCGAAGCTCATCCATCGACACTTGATCCATGTCGGTGTACGTCTTGTTTTCTCCAGCCATTGCCCAAATGAATGCATAGTTGCTTGTTGCGCTTCCGCAATGGATGGACCAAGGCGGAGAAATGACTGCTTGTTCATTTTTCATGACAAGATGACGTGTTTCTTGCGGTTCCCCCATCAAATGGAACATACGTGCATCTTCATCCAAATCGATATACAGGTACGCTTCCATCCGGCGGTTATGAGTATGTGTCGGCATGCTATTCCAGACACTGCCGCTTTCCAAAATCGTGATACCCATGGCAATTTGACAGCTTTGAATACCTTCCAAATGAATGATGCGGCGGATCACGCGTTCATTCGCACTTTCCTTAGCACCCATCGCATCTCCCGGAACATCTTGGAATGAGACGTGCTTGGTCGGATAAGTGGTATGTGCAGGTGCAGAAAACAGATAATACTTAGCTGGATCTGTTTCATCATTGCTGGTAAACAGTAATTCCTGATTGCCTTTGCCAATATAAATGCAATCCTTGTTCGCCATTTCGTATGATTCTCCATCAACTGATATTTTTCCATTTCCGCCGATATTGAAAATCCCGACTTCCCGTCGTTCCAGGAAGTAATCCGCTTTGATTTCGTCATAGCCCTCTAAAGCAACCGAGCTGCCGGCTGGCTGAATACCTCCGATGATCGTCCGGTCCTCCATGCTGTATACAAGCTTGATTTCTCCAGGTACAAAAAGTTCCTCAACTAAGTAATGATTGCGTAATTCCTCGGTTGTGAATGTTTTTGCATGGTCTGGGTGAGTCGCGTATCGCAGTTCCATTTCTATCATCTCCTTACTTTTTTCAGTAGCTCCCGCTTCCATTGAAACCCCTTACATTTATATTAAGAAGTAAAGACATCAGAATCTGATGTCCTCAACACCGTTCCACATTGTGGAACGGTGTTTCATTATATTAATTATAGCGCTTTCATTTTAATAAATCCAGCCTAATTATACAATATGACATATTATTTCCATTCTGTCAGTTTAATCAAATGAATCTATCATTTGACAACCTAATCATTACAGCATCCATTCCCTTCCAGTCCAAATTTCTGATAAACTGGTAGTAATACAGATGAAAGGGATTACAACTATGCATTCAACCTTGGAAATGATCATATCGATATTCGAGCGTGCTGCCTTGCTGCTGATTATCCTTTTTTTCCTGACGAAAATTAAAGGGTTTAAGGAAATACTCCAAAAAGAAGATCACTCGGTCCGGGAACTCAGTGTGCTGACTGTCGTCTTTTGCAGTTTTGCTATATTCGGGACATATTCAGGAATTGAAGTGGAAGGTAGCCTCGTCAATATAAGGACAGTGGCTATCTTTTCTGGCGGTATTTTATTCGGACCGTGGGTCGGCATCATTACGGGGATCGTATCAGGATTGCACCGTTATTTGATCGATATTGATGGTATCACTTCCTTACCTTGCTTGATCACTAGTGTGACTGCAGGTTTTGCCTCCGGTTTTATCAATAAAAAAGTCAAAAAGCATCGTTGGTGGTATGTCGGTATCGGTGCAGGTATTCTGAGCCAGGTATTGACCATGCTGCTGATCATTGCACTCGGGGAGCCAAGGTCTCAAGGTATCTCTATCGTAGAACAAATAGCAGTTCCGATGATGATTGGAGAAATCAGCATCGGTTTACTCATCCTGCTCGTCCATAATATCGAGGGAGAAAAGAAACAAATTGCCGCCGCTCAGGCTAAGCTTGCATTGGATATTGCCAACAAGACACTACCGTATTTCCGGTCCATCACACCCGCTTCCTTGCAGCGTATCTGCCAAATCATCAAAGAAGAGATTGATGCGGATGCTGTGGCCATAACGGATACCAAAACAGTGGTTGCTTATTACGGACTCGGAGCGGAGCGCTATCAGGATACAACGTCGATTGTAAGCGAAATGACGAAGCAGGCAATCAATAGCGGCGAAATTGTCATCCGGAATGAAGTTGATGATCATCATCTGCCGCAGATGCACTGTTTGCTCATCGTTCCTTTCCAGGAAGGCGACGAGGTGACAGGTGCTTTAAAGATATATTATGAAAAGGAAAACCGGATAACAGACTCTTTACAGACGCTTGGAATTGGGTTGGCACAGATCATTTCAAATCTGATGGAGATTTCCCGAATTGAGCAGATCAAAGAAACAGCTAATAAGGCTGAGCTCAAGGCTCTGCAATCAAAGATCAATCCGCATTTCCTCTTTAACTCGCTGAATGCGATCGCATCAACAACGAGGCGCGATCCGAACCGGGCTCGTGAGCTGATCCATAATCTATCTGGCTACTTGCGTTATAACCTGGAGCTTCATGATGAAATGATAGCTATAGAAGAGGAGCTGAAGCAGGTGCGCGATTATGTGGAAATCGAGAAATCCCGCTTCGGTGACAAGCTCCAGATTGTGTATGATATTGATCCGGTACAGATAAAGGTTCCTAGTCTGCTGCTGCAGCCTTTGGTAGAGAATGCTATCCATCATGGCGTTCGCAAACGAAAATGGCAAGGTGCGGTCTATCTCTCTGTCAAAGCACGGGAGAATGATATCCGCATCAGTATACGAGACACAGGAGTTGGGATCGACCCAGAGATTGTTGAGAAACTATATAAGGATGAAGCAAGTGTGAAAAATATCGGACTAGCCAACGTGCATCAGCGGGTCCGTTTAATCTATGGAAAAGGTCTGACTATCAATCAGCTTGATCCCGGTACGGAGATTTACTTTGATATACCAGTGAAGGAAGGGAAATGAACATGTCATTACGGGCAATCATTGCGGAAGATGAATTACCGGCACAGGAGGAGCTGCAGTATTTGATTGAGACTTATAGCTCTATTGAAGTAACAAACTGCTTCGATGATGGATTGGATGTACTGAAATATTTTCAGGAGCACACCACAGATGTATTGTTCCTCGATATTAATCTGCCGTCGTTGGATGGCATGATGCTGGCGGGGAGCCTGGCTCAGTTCAAGCATAAACCGACCATCGTATTTACAACTGCCTATAAAGAACATGCAGCTAAGGCATTTGAGCTTGAAGCATTCGACTATATATTAAAGCCATACAGCGAGGAACGTGTTGCGGCAATGCTTAAGAAACTAGAATCACAGAAAGCATCGGCAGATACAGAGCGAGTAGAATCAGCAGAGACACCAGCGCGGCTGAATGTTTGGAAGGACGAGAAGATCTATGTAATCAATTTAAAGGAAATTGCCTTCGCCGAGGCCGACGAGAAGCAGACAACTGTGCACACAAAGGATGCGGTTTATACTTACCCTGGTTCTATCAGTACTTTCGAGCAGCAGCTTCCAACAGATATGTTCTTCCGCTGTCATCGTTCTTATATCGTAAATACAGAAAAAATACATGAGATTCTGCCTTGGTTCCATAATACGTATCTTGTGAAAATGAAAGGACTTAATGAGCAGATTCCAGTGAGCCGCAGTAAAGCAAAAGAGTTCAGACAGATTATGCGCCTTTAAGGACCATTCATTCCTCAAATAGAGCAACTCAAGAGAAAACGCTTTCAGATACATCTGCGGCGGATATGATAAAACTA
The DNA here is from genome assembly GCF_040703035.1 of Terribacillus aidingensis. NCBI lineage: Bacteria > Bacillati > Bacillota > Bacilli > Caryophanales > Bacillaceae > Terribacillus > Terribacillus aidingensis. The sequence continues at coordinate 3,324,409 of NZ_CP159996.1, forward strand.
TCAAAACAACGTAGATGAAATGAGGGACTTCTCATGAAAACAGGAACGAATCGCTGGCTGATTGTACTTGGTACAATCATAACCCAAATTGGTCTAGGTACTATTTATACATGGAGTCTATTTAACCAGCCATTGGCTGAAGCATATGGGTGGAGCACCTCTTCTGTAGCTATCACGTTCTCGATTACGAGCTTTGCACTTGCAGTAGCCACTCTTTTCGGCGGAAAGCTGCAGGATAAACTCGGCATCAAGAAACTGGTCATCTTTGCCGGAATCCTGCTCGGTGCCGGGCTGATATTAAGCTCTCTAGCTACATCACTATGGCTCATCTATCTATTAGCAGGCGTTGTTGTCGGCTTCGCCAACGGTATTGCTTATATTACTACACTATCGAACGTCATTAAATGGTTCCCGGAAAAGAAAGGTCTGATATCTGGTATATCAGTAGGGGCATTCGGAACAGGAAGCTTAGTCTTCAAATATATTAACCAAGCACTGCTTTCATCAGCTGGTGTACAAGGTACATTCTTAATCTGGGGAATAGCAGCACTTATCTTAATCTGCGGAGGAGCCTTCTTCCTTAAGGATGCTATCCTTCCACAGGAAACAACTACTGGGGCAGCAACCAAGAACTTCAGTACCAAGGAAATGCTTCATACGAAACAAGCATATATTCTGTTCATCATCTTCCTGACAGCCTGCATGAGCGGCTTGTATTTAATCGGGATCGTTAAAGATGCCGGCATGGAACTCGCGGGTCTTTCTGCTGCAACAGCAGCGAACGCCGTAGCTGTCGTTGCTATCTGTAATACGACTGGCAGAGTCGTACTAGGTGCCCTGTCCGATAAGGTGGAAAGGTTGTACTTGGTTGCTGCAGGACTTCTTGTCACTGCGGGAGCTGTCGCAGTACTAAGCATGGTAGAACTATCAACAACATTGTTCTTCATCTGTGTGGCGGCAATTGCTTTCTTCTTCGGCGGTAACATTACAGTCTTCCCGACTATCGTCGCTGATTATTTTGGATTGAAAAACCAAAGCAAAAACTATGGTGTCATTTATCAGGGGTTTGGTATCGGAGCTTTAGGAGGCTCATTCATTGCGTCACTGCTTGGCGGATTCCAGCCAACATTCGTAGCTATCGCAGTACTTTGTGTCATTTCATTCTTCCTTGCGGTAACGGTCCGCAGTCCGCAGCAGCCAGCTGCTGCTAAGAAGAATAATGAACGCCGGCATTCACGCCCAGTCCCATCCCAGCAGCATTAAATGACTAACCCAGGAGCAGACATAGCTCCTGGGTTTTAGTTTGTGCGCGGATCAGTCGCCAGTATAGAGTATTTATAATGATCCTCGAACTTGCCGTCAATACGAAGCAGGTCGCGTTCCAAGCCTTCTCGTTGGAACCCGCATTTCTCCAGTACCGCAACCGACCCTAGATTTCGCGGCATTACCCCGGCTTCAACCCTGTGGAATTTTGCATCTCCGAAAGCAAAATCCAATACAAGCTGTACAGCTTCTGTCATATAGCCTTTTCCATTATGTGCTTCATCCAGCGAATAACCGATCATGCATTTTTCTGCTGTAGTCCGCTCAATAAAGAATAAAGAAGCAGTGCCAATCAAAACATTATCCTGTTTCAGGAATATTCCGAATTCATAGCGTTTATCATCCTGCCAATCCTTCTTTGCCGCTTCAATATTCTTTTTGTATTTCTCCAGTGTATAGTCCGAATCACTGCGTTCTACCGGTGAGATAGACTCAAAAAGTTCTCTGTTGCGCAGGTTCAGATCAAGAAGCTCACTGGCATGCTTTTTCTCTAATGGTTTGATTTGCAATCTTTCACTTTCATACATACAAATCCGCTCCCTTCCTTTTCATTATAACAATAAGAAAGAGGATCTGCGCAAAGCGCTACAGATCCTCTCCACGGTAGGTCGCTATCAGGTAGCTTGCACTAATCGGATGATAATCCGTTTTCGGGGAAGGGCTTTTAACCTTGTCCTCGACTTTATTATCGGCTGTGAGCCATTGATACCAGGCTCCATGTAGCGAATCGATGAAATGTTCCTGTACATATCGGAAAAGTTCCTCATAATGCTCACTATATACATCATTCCCTGTCTGACCATGCAGCAATGCTGAGGCCGCCAGCGTTTCTGCTAAAACCCAATAAGACTTTCCTTTATCGATCAACTCTTTATCCGGGCTCATTACAAAGAATATACCGCCTTTTTCTTGATCATGGTAATGATTCCAGCCAGTTTGATAAAGCTCTTCTGCACGTTCAAGCAACCAGCTGTCCTGCTTGTGAATATACAGCCAAGCAAGGAGCTTGCTCCATTCAAATTGGTGACCTCCAACGAATCCATAGGCGCGAAATTCATCTCTTGTCTCGCCGTGATTGAATTGTTCATCCTTCATCCAAGCCTCATCGTAGTTTTCCCATATAAGGCCGTTACTTTGAGCAGCAAGTTTATTAGTTATTTGGTCTGCAATACTTAAAGCCTGATCCAGGTATCTTTGCTGACCCGTTGTTGCATATGCAGTAATTGCTGACTCACATATGTGCATATTGCAATTTTGTCCGCGGTATTCCAAAAAGCTGGACCAATCTTGTGACGCTTCATCTTTATACAGTTTTACGGATGGCTCATAGAACCTTTCTTCCAGCACTTGATAGACATCAGCAAGCAGTTCCTCTGCTCCCTCTATATCTGCTTCCACCGCAGCAACCGCGGCCCGAAAGATGAATGCATGTCCATATGTCAGCTTCTTATCATCTGTCACACTTCCATCCTGCATCTCTGTAAAATAACCGCCATACTCTTTATCCCTTAGTTTCTCCTGGAAAAAGGTTATGCCATGCTCTGCTGCCTCTTTGTATTCTGTTTGTCCTGTAAGTTTGAAGCCGACACTGAAATTATACAAGTGACGCGCCTGACCAACGATATGTTTGGTTCTATCCTCTGTGAGCGTGCCATCCATATAAAAGTCCTCGTTATACCCTCCGTATGTGCCGTCTATTGCCTCAGGATAATAGAATGCAAGTGTCTCTTCAATATGCTGATAGAGCCCTTGTCTTGTATGAAAATCAAATGTATTTTTCATGACTGTCACTCCTTTGCATAGGTTACGTCACCTGTTTTCCCTTTTCTTCCAGCAGCAAACAGTTGAAAAGTGCTTGTTTTGGTTCTATATCTACTTTATAATAAGTAACTATAAATTAATTACATATGCATTTTCCGGAGGAGCCTGCCACCCCAGGCTCCTCTGTGTCCTTTTTAGGCATATCCACAGTGAAAACTGGCGGATATGCCTTTTTTGCGGCCGGAACTGCATAAATACATTACAAAGGAGTAAGATATGGAATTCATTTTGCACTTAGCTTTAATTTTGTTGTTCACGAAAATTGCTGGTCAGCTAGCCCTAAAGATTGGGCAGCCATCTGTGCTGGGGGAACTGCTTGCTGGTGTCCTCCTTGGTCCTGCAGTACTCGGCTGGATACAACAAACTTCCTTCATCCATGAATTCTCCGAAATCGGTGTACTTGTCCTCATGTTCATCGCCGGACTGGAAACAGATTTGGAACAGCTGAAAGCAAACTGGAAATCCGCATTTACCGTTGCTGTTCTCGGTGTCCTTTTCCCGTTCATCGGTGGTTACAGCCTTGCACTTGCATTTGGGATGAGTCAGGGACATGCACTTTTTCTAGCTTTGCTATTCTGTGCGACGAGTGTCAGCATTTCTGTCCAGGCATTAAAGGAAATGAACAAGCTGAATTCAAGGGAAGGTACGACAATCCTTGGAGCTGCAGTCGTTGACGATATCCTCGTCGTTGTCTTGCTTGCTGTGCTTATGAGTGTGCTAGGCACAGGCGAATCAGTCAGTCTTGGTGCATTAATCGGGAAGAAAGTACTCTTCTTCGGGGTTATCATCGTCGCTTGCATTTGGCTGATTCCGCTAGTCATGAAACTGTTTGCCCGTCTCCAAGTAAGTGAAGCAATCGTCTCAGGCGGCATCATCCTAGCACTTGTGTTCAGCTACTTTGCTGAGTACATGGGTGTCGCAGGCATTATCGGGGCATTTGCAGCTGGGATTGCCATTTCCCAAACCAAGCATAAAGAAGTCATTGAGCACAAATTAGAGCCAATAGCTTACGGAGTATTCGTTCCGGTTTTCTTTGTCAGCATAGGCTTGAACATCAGCTTTGAAGGGGTCGGATCACAGCTTCTGTTCATTGTGCTTATCAGCATTATGGCCATTGTGACGAAGCTTCTAGGCGGTGCGCTGGGCGCAAGGCTGACAGGCTTCAATGGCAGATCCTCCTTGGCAGTCGGAACTGGTATGGTTTCAAGAGGCGAAGTTGCCTTGATCATTGCCGGTACTGGCTTAAGCTCCGGTTTACTTGATCCGGAATATTACACAAGTATTATCATAATGGTTATTGTGACAACACTTGTAACGCCGTCCATGCTGAAATTTATCTTCTCCAAAACAGGAGATACCTCACAGCAGCGGTCTGTATCTTAAAACAAACGAAAGAGACTGTCAGTCAACGACAGTCTCTTTCTATTCGCTCAAAATATAGATGATAATGCAGCTGACAACCAGGGTTGAATGCTGCATCACATGCCGGACAATGGTCTGTATCCATATACTGATCGATACGGAGCGTAGTTTTACACACACCGCATAGTATTGCTTTTTCCTCGAATTGATCTTTCGGCCAGACTACGGCCTCATGACCGGCTGTTTCTTCATGGCATTGGTGACAAGGGTAAAATTGATTACAGCAGGCAAACTTAATTGCTATGACATCCAATGGAGAGTGATAATGAACGCACCTTGTCTCCGCATCTACTGTCTTTCCATGTACATGACACATATTAATTTCCTATGTGGAAATCAGAAAATGGATAGAAGGTCATCTTCACTTCTCCGATTACTTCTTTCTCTGAAATAAAACCGAACATGCGGCTGTCTTTACTGTTTGTACGGTTATCACCCATGACAAACACTTTACCTTCAGGTACCTTTTCCTCGCCGGTCAATTCCTTCAGTTTGAAATCACCAGTAACCATATCATCCGGCAAATAAGATTGATCCTGCGCTTCACCGTTCACATACAGCACATTATTTATAACCTCAATTGTATCCCCAGGCAGACCGATAACCCGCTTGATATAGTGGGCATCCGCATCGGGTGCGTTGAACACCACAATATCATTTCGCTCTATTTTCGAAACCTTGCTGACAATGACATGATCGCTATCCTGGTATGTCGGGAGCATTGACTCTCCATGCACCGTTGACGGTGTAAACAGGAAATATCGGCAGCCAAAAGCAATAATGACTGCAATCCCGATTGCTCGCAACCAAGAAAATATCTCTTTTTTTGTATTATTTTCTGACATAATTCTTTCTCCTAACCTATCTTTTTGTGAAGTATAGGGTACATGCTAAGTTTAGCAGTGTCAGAGATAGAAGCAAAGCGGAACCCCTTGTATGCAACAGCCATTACTTTCGTTAGCTATTGTCAGCCCAGCTCTTGCAAACATCTACCCATTCTTTTCCCTTGCCGTATTCGGCAAGTTCTTCACAAGTCAGCTCTATTGCCGAGTTACTGCTGCCACAGGCCGGAAAAACCGTAGAAAAACGTTTTAACGAGATGTCCATATAAACAGGCAAATCATTTATCAATCCAAACGGGCAAACCCCTCCGACAGCATGTCCTGTTTGTTCTAACGTTTCATCAGCAGAAAGCATCCGCGCCTTTAACCCGAATAGTTCTTTAAACTTTTTATTATCGATTTTTGCATCACCTGCAGCAACAATCAGCACAGATTCCCCATCTTCCCTGCCTCTGAAAGCTAACGTCTTCGCGATGCGTGCAGGCTCCACTTCGAGTGCAGCAGCAGCTAGATCTACAGTGGCACTAGATAAGTCGAGCTCTATGATATCTTTGCTTCGATTGTAATTCGCTAAATAATCTTTTACGTTTTCGATACTCATTTTATGTACCACCTTTTTTGAGGCATTATCGTATATGCATAGTTGGGCGCATATCTTTTGGGACAGCCATAAACTCTATCTCCACCTTGAGGTTAATCGTGGCCAATGTGCCTTCCACCTGGAACGGTGATCCTTTTGCAGATGAAGACCTGTTTGGCTGCCGATTGCTTCGACTACCTCAGCTATCGACATATTATCTGTAACCAGCTTATTTTCGAAGATTGGGTTCGAGAGACCTTGTACGCACCGTGGTATCTGCTGCACAGCCCAGGAAATCTGCTTGTTGCCCCGTTTGGCAAGGCGTACACGTAAGGTCTCCTCAGAAGCAGTTAATACGAGATGATAGGTTTGGTGCCCTTCCAATCGCAAATTTCCAATGATCTCTTTGTAGTAAGTCGGGTCTGTGATTGTCATTGGAACAATAATGACATCTTCCGTATTTGCAGCCATATAAGCCAGATGCTCATATACGATGGAACGCCAGAGCTCATGCTCCTGGAATTCCGGTTTCTGCATCGATTTCGGTATATGCTTCCTTATGTAAAAACCTGCTTCTTCAGGGTCATAGATGAATGCATTCGGCAGCCGATGCCGTAAAGCTATCGCTGTTTGTGTCTTTCCTGCACCGAATGCTCCATTAATCCAAATAATCATGTACGCCGTTCACACACCATGACGATATTGCCATCAGGATCCTCGAAATTGAAGAAAGCGACTGCTTCATCTTTCTCTAGTTCCCGGACAATCGTGCCTCCTTGTTCTCTGACCTTTTTATATGCCAGTCCAACATCTGTCGTCTCAAGCATGAAGGCAGGACGGATACCCGATGCATTATTCCGGTTATCATCGATAACGAGTCCTCTTCCATCAGCTGTTTCCATAAACTGCACCGGTCCCGATGTTGGTTGCGGTTGGGGCTTACCTAAAAGATTTGCATACCAATTTGCCGCCTTATTCACATCTTTTACATGCACAAACACACTGCCAAACTGGAAATCTGACACACCGCAACACTTCCCCTTTTTGAATATTTTACCATAAGGAGTGAACTGGTAATATAGGCAATAGGTTAGAAGAGAACATAAAAAGGACAAGCATATTAGGTATGCTGTCCTTTTAGACGGTACGTTGCTTGTTCATCTGTGTAATCCAAGTTAGGTATGACTACTGTCAGCACAAAGAACAGCAGGCTTATTCCGATGCTTATTAGAATTGGTAACTCTATCGCCGCTTTCCATAGGTCTACACCCAACTGCAGAAGCACATGATAAAGGATGCTGAAAATAAAAATATAGCTGTATCTTAGAATTCGCCCCTCAATTCTAATCCATATGACAGCCAAAGGAAGCAGGAACGCAGCAAGTCCAAGTGATACGCCGGCTAGTTGAACAGATACCTCTAATGACAATTCGTTGGATAGAATATGATACTGCCTTGCTACGTGCAGCAAGCCGGGAAATAGAGCCAGCCATGCTCCGCTCAACAAAATACAATTACACAGGAGTCTCATGTAAGCTGCTATTCCTTGTACCGGCCGATGAATAACCTTGCGTGTAAACATTTCTGAAATCACGAGTAACAGTGGAATAGGAAGCCATATGAAAAGCACCTCATCAGGCACACCTTGCCCCCAATACAAAACGAAAAGCTGAATGATATTTATCAGTATATCAAGCATATCAACTCAGTTCCTCCTCAAATGCCAGATTGACTGGCTCATCCTGCAGAGTATATGTCATATCTATATTCGTAGTCGGAACAGATTCATCCACTTTCTCAAATCGAAACCCATCTGCCCAAACCTTTCCTTTTCCGGATAAGATAACTCCAAAAGAAATGATGGCACTATTCTCCGGTACATCAAGCACAATACGATACCGAGTCCAATTTGTCGTTCCCAGGATTGGGCGGTTGCTCATGTTATCGAATTGGACAATATCATCAGATGTATTGTCTACTCGCATCCACATGCTGGCAAAGCTTTGTACATCTTCTGTCTTGATGAAGCAAGTCAGCTGCAGCCTTTTGCTTATATAGTTTGCTGCTTTGAATTGCTGCATCATCGTGGCAAATTCCTCCGCTCCCATGACCGTTTTCGATTTCAGATAACCTGATGCTTTCCCTTGATGTACATGTTTATAGTCAATCCCCATTTCATAATTGTGAGGATCGGAACCGCTTAGTATCCACCCTCGTACTTGTTTATCCTCCATCTTTTCCTCCTTCTGATGCAGAGCAGCTCGCATCATACGTCTGTATTTTCCTGGTGGAAGGCCGTAATGCTTTTTGAAAGCCCTGGTAAATGACTCTTGAGATTCAAAGTGAAACATGAATGCGATATCGAGTATTCCTAATTCAGTATGCAGCAGCGCAGCTGACGCTCCAGCCAGCCTCCTTCGGCGGATATAATCTGTGAACGACAATCCAACGGAAGACTGGAATAATCGATGAAAATGGAATTTGGAGAATCCGGCTTCACTTGCAACTTGGTCGGCCGTAAGAGGTTCATGTAAATTGTTTTCGATAAAAGAAATAGCTCTTTGTACAGTCGTTTCATTCCCCTGCACTTGCTCACCTCCTTAGTTAAAGCTTAACTTAAAAATATATTGCGCTTTTGATAATTTTTGCTGAGTTGTAAAAATATCCCGATATAACTAACAGCAAGCACTGGGGACGCGATGTCCAAGTAGCTGTGACACACGAAGGAGAAAAAGTGAAAGGTATATATTGTTATGGGAACTGCCGTCTCAATGGACTTATGCTTAATCGGAGGAAGAATTTTTGGTAAATAAAAAAGCAGACGCTATCACGTCTGCTCTGGTCGCCTGATATAGGTTTTTACTTCCGGTGCTTCATATTGACGGAACTTCTCCAGAAGACTTGCAGGCTCCGTATCTGAGATTGTCATTGTCCTGTATTTTTCATGCATGAACTGCTCATCTGCCATATGATCAAATAAGCTTACCAGCAGATCATAATAGCCCGCCACGTTCAAAATACCGATCGGTTTCTTATGGAGTCCGAGCTGCGCCCATGTGAAGATTTCAAAAAACTCTTCAAGCGTACCAGGTCCTCCAGGAAGTGCGATGAAGCCGTCTGCCAGCTCTGCCATTTTCGCTTTTCGTTCATGCATAGAAGAAACGACGATCAGCTCAGATACATGTGAGTGAGCGATTTCCCGCTTCTCCAGGAACTCAGGCATCACACCGATCACTGGACCGCCTGCTTGCATGGCTCCATTCGCTACTGCGCCCATCAATCCTACACTTGCCCCGCCATATACAAGTGTCAAACCTTGGGCTGCCAGTGTCTTCCCTAACTCTTTAGCCGCGGCGATGTATGCTGGCGAAGCGCCAACGCTAGAGCCGCAGAATACTGCAATGCGTTTCATCTTTCCACTCCTTTACTTGATCAGTTCCAGATTTGTATGAGCTACTTCCACCCCATTGGCAAGCAGTACAATACGGTGTATACCCGGATAATGAACCCTGGTGGTCAAGTCTTTCCAATTGTGGACTCGTTCTTTTGCGATACTCTCTCCCGCTGTGAATATCCGATCCGACAGGAGAAATTTTTTTCGGGAAATCCCGCGCTTTTTTATGAAGTCTATTGCATACTCTATACGCAGTTTCGCCTGCTTCTTCACATTAAAAGAATATGTCATCGTCACTGCATCACCGATGTTTATGCTATGACGATCCGTAACTATCCTGGCGTCAGCTAGCATTTCAGCCGCTTCCTCATAACCGAATAAAGCCATTACCTCTGGTTCCCCGCTTCGCAGCAGTGTACGACAGCCATGCCGGATGATCCAGTCCGTCTCTGATGAAAAACAGCTCCAGCGTTTCGCCGTCAAAATAACTTGTTTTGGATTATCCTTGGCAATATCATTCAAATTATTGGCAACACTTTTCCGTACATACAAAGAGGCGTCTGCTTTCAATAATTCCAGAACTTCAAATATAGGACTTGGATCTTCTTTGAACTGACGAATTGCCTGCCCCCATGGCAGCCTCGGACGGCAGCCTTCACTTGCCAGACGCCGCACATGATGATCATCAGATTGCGCCCATTCCACCATTCGTTTCATAATCCGATCAGGGGCCCTGATAAGAAACGGCCTGATGGCAAATTCTGCAGTCGAACGTTTTGTGAATTGCTCCAATGCTTTCAGCGATATTTCTTCATGCTCTGGTTCCACCCCGAAGACCTCGACAAAGTCTGGAAAAAACAAATAAGGAAACCCCTCACACTGGTCCTGAATAGCAAGCAGAATACCTAATGCTTCTGGATAATTCTCCGGAAGAAAGGAACCGAGTACCATGCTGATCCGGCGTATTCGACCTTTTAATTCGAGTTCTTCCCATTTAGCATCCATCACTGCATCAACGAACTTTCTTTTATCGAAATTATGATGAGCTTGTTTCACCTTGGAAGCGAAACCTTTCAGAAAATCCTCCGTATACATTGCTTTCAAGGGTTCTGCCACAACTACCGCCTCCAGGAATTTATATCTATATTCTACAGGAAAAAAGCGGTAAACTACAAATAGCCCTCGTCAGAGGATACTTTTTAAAAATTGGGTGAAGAAAAGGATAGCAAAATAACTTAGAACTAATCCCGCTCCAATGGAAACCCATTTGACAAATGTTTCGTTTACGACCCTTCTTGTACCTGCGACGATACTCATCAGACCGATATCATGCACTTGGATACCTGCCAGAATACCGAGTCCAGCGACAATGAAGGAAAGCTCGTTTCCTTCTGAAAAGCTGCTTGATAAAAAGGTACCAAAAACGCTTATCCAAAACACGAGGTTACTAGGTGAAATTGCTACAAGCAGTCCGTTTTTGTAAGAGGATAGCAGTTTTTTTGTCGATTTCTCACCGTTGATCATAATCTGCTTGTCCGCATTTTTGATACTGTCATAGGCAATATACAACAAGAAGAGAGCACCAAGCAGCCACATGCCTGTCTGAATTGCAGGGGTTGCCAAAATCGGGGCAAGACCAAGAAAAAGAGCGACCATCAACAGAAAATCAACCGTCATACCGCCTATTCCCACCATCCAGCCGTGTACAAAACCATTCTTTAAGCCTTGTTTGGTCATCTCAATCGTAACTGTACCAACCGGGAGAGCGATAGACAGCCCTAAAAGCACATTTGTCAGAAACAAAGATAACAAGAGTATCACCGCCTATCACAATATACTAAATATACATAATATTGTTTAATCATACAATGAGAGGAGCATACAGATTGTCCAAACAAGAACAAATTCATCTGCGTCCCATATCCGTTTCCGATGCGCCGACCTTATTTCAATTCTGGTCCGATCCGGATGTGACTGCTTTTATGAATATCAACCCAATGCAGTCTGTAGAACAGGCAGAAGAGATGATTTTATACCTGACGCAGCTGGAACATGCTGGTCGCTATACAATCGTTCTGGAAGATGACACAATCGTTGGTACTTGCGGATTCAACTACATTGATGCCGAGAATCAACGCGGAGAAATTGGCTATGAAATAGGAAAGGAATATTGGAGAAAAGGTTATATGAGCCAAGCATTGCAAGCTTTAATCGAGGAAGGCTTCCATACGTTAAAGTTGAACCGAATTGAAGCAAAGGTGGAGCCGGGTAATGCACCTTCGCGTCGCCTGCTCAAAAAAGCCGGCTTTCATGAAGAAGGTATTCTACGTCAATATGAAAAATTGAATGGTGTTTTCCTGGATATGGTCATGTACAGCCTGCTTCACTCTGACTAATCATCTATATGAAACTTTTAAATAGATTATTCGTATGAAGTGTCAGAGATTGCATGAGGTGATAGCAGTGACAATGTGGCAGCGCAAAGGTAAAAGAAACAGAGAATCCAAGATTTCGGTAACAATAATCTTAACCATACTAGTTGGATTTTCCCTCGCTTTTGTAGCCGCCCTCTACTATTTTGGTTTTCTTGGTGCCTTCAGCATCCTTGGTGTTGCTTATGAATCACCCAAGCATTTGGCCGTATTCGTCGGTGTATATCTTGTTCTAAGTATTTTCGGTGAGTTATTTGCAAAAGCTTTCTATTATATTCTCACTAAGAAGCATAAGACACAGACCTTATATGAGTTTATGATTGCTTTTTCTTTGAATTTTTTAATGAATTGGATTGCAATCTCCATTGTGAATGGCTTATATGAACCTGTACATTTAGTATGGTATACGGAGATTGTTGTCACAGCTTTCATTGCCCTGACAGAGGTAACCTTGGCTCATGAAAAGAAAAAAAGAAGAAGAAACCGCGGTACATAACCGCGGTTTCTTTTCCTATTGATTAGTAACCGTAGCCGCCTCCAACGTAAGAAGCACCGATGATGATTAACAAAATGAAAAGTACTACTAGAAGCGCGAAACCGCTGCCGTATCCTTTTCCGCCGCCGTAACTTTCAGACATGATATCCCTCCTTTTTGACTCAAGTCATTCTATGTATGTTCCCTTGGATGCGTACCGGTTATCATGGAATAAACAGCCCAATAAACAATAAAAAAAATCGCTCCCGAATCAATGATTTCGGAAGCGATCACATTTGTCTTTTCATTTGTTCACACTGCTTTCTTAATTACTGCTGTTTTTATAGGAATTTCCGCCCTTAGAGCCGATCTCCTGAAAATGCTTCTTATCATGGGCGTCTGCGTTAGCATTACCGCCTTTAGTACCAATCTCTCTATAGAAATCTTTATCATGGTTATTGGATGTTGCTTGTCCGCCTTTTCTGCCCGCTTCTTCATTACTCATTTTGTTATTGTTCTGTGTCATGATAGTCTCCTCCTCCAGATATGCGTCTCTTTCACATTAGTTTAACGAAGCGCAGCCACGCTTAATAAATGTATTCCCGATAAACGGTTACTTAAACAAAATCAGATACAGAGTCAGAAGGAGGCGTTCAGGGTTTTATCATGCCTTAGATTGTGATTAACAAACAGCCAAAACAGGAGGTTATGAAGAGGAATGAAAAAGGAAGCAGGGATGACTCCCCTGCTTCTCCATATTTTTATGCAGCACATTTCCAGCTTTTATCGTGACCTTTGCCTTTCCCATTTCCTTTGTCTGCACCTTTATGTTTTCCATTATCGGTTTTACATGAAACCGGCTCTTCCGCTTGAGCTGACTTGACGATATTATCCGTTGCAACAGGTTTTAGCTGATACGTATCATTGAAGATAGATGAAATACCTGTAATATCAACTTTTTCTCCTTCTTGGAACTGTGAAGTGAAGGCGTCATGATTCAATCCAATTCGATTGTCTACTCGCACACGCGTCACGTTTCCATCTGCTGCTTCTGCATCAAACTCAAACGTCCCATATGTGCCGACCGCTTCGATATTCTGGATTGTCACTTCACTGAGTTTAACAAGCTGCCCTTGGTTCGTGTCATCAACCACAGAAACAGACTTAGGTGCTGGTACCTCTGCTTGGCCAATAATTTCGGACTTGATGATATCCGTTACTTCCACTTCCCCGTTATAGGTAGTTTTTACAGCGCTGATTTGGACAAGGTCCCCTGCTTTAAAGCTGTCACTGTCTTGAAAAACATAAATACCGGCAGTGTCGTCTTGTACATAGAAACCTTTCCCGCCAAAGCTGCCCGGGGTTGACGTTACAACGCCCTCTATCGTAACGACCTCTCCATCCTGTACATCGCGCGCTTCCTCAATAGCTACCTGCTGCGGAAGCTCCACCTCGTCTTCCGGCAGGGGTTCTGTTTCAACGTTTCCGACCTGTACAGACTTAGTCAGAAGATTGCTGCCATCCTTGCGAAGTCGCAAGCTTGCAGTACCATCCGCAGTCGACGGATTCAATTGGGCAGGTACATCTGCTACAGCTCTTCCTGTCGCATCTGCAGTGACGGAGAAACTGCTGCTATATCCATAGCTGCTCGGCCAAGACCCGGTCGTATTGAACTTCCCGATTTGCTGTCCACCCGGTAAGTAAGCACCTAGCTGCAAACCAGTCAGTGTTTCACCCGGCTCCAGATCTTCCACCACAACTCGCACGGTGAATTCCTGCTGAGTTGGTAATGTAGCAGGCGTCACAACATCGTACGTTGGATTGGATGCTACTTCATCAGATCCGTAGGAACCAGCAGCAAACGTGCTCGGATCATACCAGCGATATCCGGCTGGCGGATTAGACCATGGTTCTGCTTGTGTTTCAGTAGTTTGCTCTGGATTTTCATTGATTGTAGCTGTTTCAAGCAGGGGAGTCTCCTCACTCAAAGAAATAGATGTTTCCTCAAAGCTTGAATAGCTTTCCTTTTCACTCAACCACTCCATAACATTAAGCAGATACTGCCCGTTATTACCTTCTCCTGTAAAGCCATCATACGTACGTTTCGTTCTGCCGCTGTCCTCGCGAAGATACTTAGGTGTAGCATCTTCTACAGGCGATGAGTCGCCAATGAATGCAGCTTTACCTTGCTCGACTTTGGATATTGCCGCAAAAGCACCTTCATCAATTCCACCGCCAGCGTAAACTCCCTGGTCGACAGCATTCGGCCAAGCTGGAATATTTTCCGGGAAATAAATTAAGCCTTTGGATTTCGTTGGGTCGAGAATTGTCAATGTAGCTCCTGCGTGTGATTCAACGACTTCAATACCTTCTGTAATCCCAAAGGAATCAGATGGCTCGACCACAGTCTGTCCAGATTCAATATCTCCTACAGCATTGAATCGGAAGCGGATGCCGAAATTATCTCCAAGCCAGTCGGAGCTCTCTACACCTTGCATTCGATCAGAATTTGCTTCATCAGCCGACATACCTTTAGCTGGATCTTCAAAAGCTCCTCGGCGATAACCATTAAAGATTTCTCCAGAGTCCCAGCGGTTGTAGTTGCGATCGGCATTATAATGATCTCCGATGAAGAAGATACTACCGCCCTCCTGCGTGTAGCGCAGCATCGCATCCTGCTCTGATGTCTTGAAAGGGATGTTCGGTTCCGGAATGACGAAAACATCGTACGCACTAATATCCTCATACGTGATAGCGGATGTTTTTCGTAATTCCTTCACGTAGTAGCCTTCCTCAGCCAAGGCATTACCAAAATCAGAAAAAGCACCATCAATAACCCAGTCTGCGGCACCAGCAGTCTGTCCATGTGTATTATCAAATAAGACCTTTTTCCCGTTCGCCTCCCCCTTTGGCTGTATTTCCGGTGCAGGGTCAGCTGCAGTTTCAGCTTGACTTTGTACTGCATAACCGAAGACTGTAAAAGGAATAAGCAAAACAGCCAATACGAAGAACTTCCAATCCATCGCTCTTTTCACGAGCAGATTCCTCCCTTAATTTAATAGATAAAGCATAGCAAATACTCGTCTACATTTGTATTCGTTTACAAAAATGCTACAAAGATAAGAGAATATTTACGCAGCTGTAATCCTATTATGTAAAAGGAAGATTTATTATCATCCCACAACCTTCATACAAAAAAACCTGCATGCTCAGCATGCAGGTTTTTTTTCAGTCTATGACTGCTTGTGCTGTGGTTCCTTCTTTCAGGGTGAAATCCTTACTGGAGGCGTCCATGTAATGCACTTCTATATAAGCCGAATCCTCTTCTTGTCCGGTTGCTTCCTTAAAACTGGCAAAATCGCTATATTCTTGCTGTCTCCACACCCAGCTGTTTTCTTTGTCTTTATCGTATACATTTCTAGTCATAGAAGTATTGCTGTTTGTTTGGAAGTCATTTGCGATAAATAGACCATTCTTGCCGGCTGTGAACACATTATATGAGATTTCATTGCCGCTAATATCATGCTGCAGAAGCAGCTGACCGCCATAAAGGTCTTTTGTGTCATTTCTGAAAAGCACGTTATAGGTGATAGACGAATTTTTAGTTCCGCCTCGCTCCTCATCATAGCCTCCAATTGAAATGCCTGTATAGTTATTTTCATATACTTCGTTTTCAGTAATTTCAATGTTATCAGCGTACTGTCCTTTATGCTCAGAAGTTGCCTCAATACCTAGATCATTTCGGAAAACTGTATTCGCTTTTATTTTGATATTCTTAGCACCATCTACATAAATGCCGCCTGCAGAGTAATCTTCTCCATATGCTGGATTGCCATAAGAAGAGTTATCATGCACTACATTGCCCTGAACTGTTCCGTTCC
The DNA here is from genome assembly GCF_040703035.1 of Terribacillus aidingensis. NCBI lineage: Bacteria > Bacillati > Bacillota > Bacilli > Caryophanales > Bacillaceae > Terribacillus > Terribacillus aidingensis. The sequence goes on from NZ_CP159996.1 coordinate 3,340,579, forward strand.
TTACATAATCTGCATCAGGGTCTTCCGATGTACCCTCATATCCAATCAGATCAATTCCGATATTGTTGTTATGGCGAACGGTATTGCCTGTTACAGCAAATCCATCAATATTACCGTTCAGCACAACTGCTTCACTAAGACCAAGGGTTAATTCCTCTACAATATTATCCATAACCCGTATTTGTTCCATTTTGCCGGTTCCATATACTGCAATACCGTGGGCATTGCCTTCATCTGAAGCGTTCCCTATATGGTGGATATGATTTTGAATGATAGTAATATGAGAGCTATTGCCCGTTATGAGGATACCCATCACAGCAAAGTCAGGAGAATCTACATTCAAATCCTGAATGGTTAGTCCTTGTATTGTGATGTATTCGTTGTCATCAACATTCACAACTGCTGTATCTTCTTCCATTACCTTTTCTTTTCCGCTGATGACCACTTCTTCATCTTCAAAATTCCGAATGATAACTGGTGCCTCTTCCGCTCCGCTATGGACTGATTCAAATCCATCCGTATAAGTTCCTCCACGAATATAAACGGTTGTACCTGCGGTGGCTTGATCCACAGCTGCCTGTATCGTACGAAGGGGCTTTTCTTTCGTTCCTTCATTCTCATCGTTGCCATCAGTAGCAACGAATAGCTGTTTGGGAGCGGTTACTGCTTCCACTTCCTTCTTGTTGTTCGACGCAATCGAATAGATGCCCGCGCCAATCAAGCACAGTACGATTGCGACCAGGATCGTTATTCTCATTAGCTGACTCTTTTCTATGCAAAATTTGCCGTTCTTGGCTACTGCTAGTATGATACCGTTCATTAGGCAATTTGTATAGGAGCCCTGCTCAATCTTCACAATATCTTTATTCTCACAAAAATCGCTCTTTTAATTCGGGTGATGGCAGCATGCATTGATCTTGTTTGCCGAACCAGCGGTAACGATTTTTAGCCACATATCGGTAAACCATATCTCGAATTGGCCGCGGTATGATAAGAGCTGCAGCAGCCAATTTCCATACACCATCCAGATTTCGAGCGATACGCAAAATCGCACTGGATTGCATATACACCTTGCCATTTTCCACAAGTATGATGCTGTCTACGTTATCCGGGATTTGCTTAGTCTCTTTCAGCTGTCCGCCAAAATCGCTTTGGAGGGAGGCGAAATTGAAGTAAGCAGCTTTGTCATGTTTTATGATAAATTGGACACTGCTATTACATAAGTTGCAAACACCATCAAAAAGAATGATTGCCTTGCTATCCATTCTATCCCTCCTTCTGTTATTCACTCACTCTATTATGAAGCATCAATTCATTTTCACTAGTAAGATATGTCGTCTTATAGACTTCCTGCCGGTCCAAATTCTTTTCCATCAATGTTACATAATATGTTTCCTTTTCCCCCGGAACGTTTTCAATAACCGTTTCTCTCGTGAAACGCTCTCCGAATAGCTCCCACCGCTCTACTTTACCTGTTTCTGCAGGGAATCCTCCGTTTTCTTCCTGACCATGCCGCTGGGTAACGAATTTAACTGCTTCTCTGGCAGAATAACCTGGATCGATGTCTCCCATCTCATCAATTGGAGGCGGTGCCGATTGCACCTGACCGATAAGGAAAACCGTCAAGTAAGCTAGGATTGGCACATACAGCACCAGTCATCCGATACGCGCCTTTTTCGTTATATATATTAGACCGAGTTCAATCAAAGCGAACAGTATCGCCAAAAATGCACCTAGACCAGCAGCAAACAGAAAAGCAGCAGAACTTTGAGAAGAAAGACTCAAGACTGCAAACGGCAGTCCCCCTAATCCATGCAGTGCAATATAAAGTCCTATCTTCCCCGGATCAACTGGTTTTACTTTCCTGCTGATCAGCCAGGAAATGCAGATGCCATAAATAAAAATAAAAGGACTCATATACATAGCGAAGATAAGTGCTCCTCCAATGCTTATGTCCTGATCCATCTGTAAAAAGCCGTTTAAACCGACACATAAAGAAAACATACTAACAAGTAAAAAGCCTGCCCCAAATTTATGCCCGATGTTCATTGCATATCCTCTAAACCAAGATGCTGAATGATCACCTCTGCTGTCTCAGAAGCCGAAAGATCATCGGTTTGAAGCCGTACATAATTTGTTTCCTTGATTTCTCCCTCTCTTGATTGAAGGCGGCTTGTTTCCATCGTGCGTAGAAGATCCGCTTTCGAAAAGGCAATATTCCTTTTTGTCGGCTTATGCTCCAAACGGTTCTCGGTTACGTTACGTTTTAATCTGATATCGACATCTGCTTGCAATTCGACGAAATAGACTGTTATACGCTGCTGTTTAAAGATTGCACACATTCTATCAACCGTTTCCCAATCTTCCTGACTTGAAAAATCCCATACAAAAGTGAATATAAAACCCGGAAGATTTGTCTTAGCTACTGATTGGAATATTTCTTCTCTAAAAAGCGTGGATAGACGCCACATTTCCTCACTAAATCCGAAGAAAGGTACTAGCAAATCAATTGTCATATGATTGTGCAGTAATCGATATCCCATCCGTTTCTCAAGCTCTTGCCCGACTGTCATTTTCCCGACAGCCTGCGGTCCAAATAATAAGATGACTTCCACAAAACCACCCCTTTTCCTTTAAGTGTATCAATAATAAAGTAAGATTTGTAAATTTTTGTATAGATGAAAGATGCATGGAAAAAACCGCAGAGCACGCAGCCCTGCGGTTTCGCCTTAGAAGAATAGTTTGATAAATTTATGAGCAGCATCCAGTAGTTGATTGCAGGCTGTAGGGATGACAGTGAAGAGTGCGAGCAGAAGAGCCAGATTATCTTTTGGCTGTTTTGGATTGGTTGGGGAATCCTTCATGGCAGACATTCCTCCCTTCAAAATCTCATCGGGCAGGTCTGTTGCTGGGAAGTAAAGTCCGATAACTGTTACGATACAGTTAGTATCCCTCACGTGCTGATAATTATGTATGTTGTTGACAAAATGTCAACAACAGCGTATTTTTTAATGGTTAGGGGGATACGCAAATGGAAAAACAACGGCATACAAGACGTAAGAAGAAGCGACGAATAGGCAGGTATATCCTACTCATCCTCCTTGTGCTCCTAATTGGGGCTGGTTCCTTCCTTTTCCTTACTGCAAAAGATGTAAAGCAGACGGTGGACGGTATACAGAAGGAATCTGCAGCTATTGATGATGGCGTAACATCGGAAAAAGTGAAGAACAAAGAGCGCATCAATATCCTGCTGCTTGGTGTTGATGAACGTGATGGTGATGCAGGACGCTCTGATGCGCTTTTGATGATGTCCTTGGATCCTGCTTCAGAATCAATGGATTTAATCAGTATCCCACGGGATACGCGTACAGAAATTGTCGGTCACGGTACAGTAGATAAGATCAATCACGCCTACGCATTTGGCGGAGTGGATATGTCCATTAATACGGTTGAAAACCTTTTTGATACGGATATTGATTATTTCGTGGAGATAAATATGGAAGGATTATCCGATCTGGTTGATGCTGTTGGCGGAATAACTGTACAGAATGAATTAGACTGGTATGATGAAGGATTCTATAAGAAGGACTATCATTATAAAAAAGGCGAAATCACGCTGGATGGTCCGCAGGCTCTTGGTTATGCAAGAATGAGACATTTGGATCCGGAAGGTGATTTCGGGAGGAATGCCCGTCAGCGCCAAGTGATCGAAGCTGTGATCAATAAAGGAGCAAGCATTAAATCGGTTAACAAAATTGACGACCTACTTAAAGTGATGGGCAATAATGTACAGACCAATCTTAATCTTTCTTCCATGCAGCACTTGTTTACAGATTACCGGAATGTCCGGCAGTCTGTCCAAGAGCATGAGATGAAAGGACAAGGTACAACCATTGATGGTATTTACTATCTGCTCATCCCTGATGAAGAGATTCAAACCATACATGATAGCATCAGCAAATAAAGCGATCCACAACGGATCGCTTTTTTCTATTAGTCACGCAATAGAATTTTTCTTCTGTAATAAAAATGCGGCAAATAACAAAATCACGGCAACCCATAGACTGTGAAGACCAATTATTCGTTCACTAAAGCTGCCGAGTGCGGCACCGAGCAGATAGAGGAGAATTGCTGCTCCTCTAAGATAAGTATCAACCATGGATTGTGACCTACGAGTAACCCAGTCTGCGATTCCTTCAACAAAGGCAGCCAGCGTGCTAGTCAACACCGTGGAGGAAACCCCAGCGACCTTCATATTCCTGCCAGCAATGGTCTGCATCCCCATAGCTGCACTTAAAGACACCAATAACACAATAGACCAGATAGAGGAAGCCGGTACGAAGAGTACGCACAATGCAATGGTTGTCAGCCACACAAACTCGGCAAACACGATTCTTCTTGGCTCTCCTTTTTCTTTTCCAACTATTTTAGTTGCTAAGATTCCTATGACAAATCCAAGTAAAGCAAATAATGCGTTATTTATTACGACCTGCCTTGCATCTCCCAAACCAATTCCAAGGAGAACGATATTCCCTGTCATATTCGCAGTAAACACATGTGCTAATCCGATATATCCCAATACATCGACAAGTCCTGAAACGACACATAGAATCAAAACTGCCACTTGAAAATTTCTATGCTGCACTTCCATCCCTTCTTTCTCTTTCATTTCTACCTCATTGATTGACAAATTGTCAACACTCTTGTACCTTTAACAGGTGATTGAACAAAGGAGGCATCTTTTCATGCAAATGAATGACAAGCTAATCACATTATTGAAGCATAAAACCAAAGAAAAAGGTTTATCGATGCGTGCTTTAAGCAGGCAAACTGGCATCGATCCAGCAATTGTATCCAAGATCATGAATGGAAAACGCAATGCAACGGTAAATCATTTACATAAATTGAGCGAATCATTGGATGTGCCCCTTGAAGAATTAATGACTGCAGCCGGCTTTATTGAATCCGTACCGATTGATGGGCAGCAGCATCTACTAGCTCTTTGTCAGCAAGCTGATCCAGATTTCAGTCAGGGACGCGTAGAAAAACAGCTTGCTTCATACGAGGAAGTCGCACTGACTGAAGGCGGAAAACAAATTATTGACGAGAAATTCGAAGAGAAGCTTAATGCAGTTGGAAGTGTCGGCAAGCTTGTCCAAGACTTGAAGCAGATGTACGTCAAATTTCAGACCGGCGCGGGATCTAAACGTGAATTGATCATTCTCGGAGCAGCATTGTTATATTTCATCAATCCAATTGATGCGCTTCCTGATTATATTTTTCCTTTTGGATATCTGGATGATACCTTGGCAGTGCATTCCGCTATGCAGGCTACCAATAAATAAAAGGAGAAACGCTTGTGGAATCTTGGATGACTGACCTAATGGAAACCTACGGATACCCTGCCATTCTTTTTTTGATGGCTTTTGAGAATATCTTTCCGCCAATTCCTTCCGAAATCATACTTCTATTCGGGGGCTTTCTCGCTGCCACTACCAGCTTAAGTCCCGTAGGTGTAATTTTGTCCGCAACTGTTGGGGCTATGCTCGGAAGCGTTATATTGTATTGGGTCGGAAAGCTTTTCGATCTGGAACGGCTCGAGGTTTGGGTGGAACGCTGGGGTCGATATTTGAAATTAAAAAGCTCCCATTTACATAAAGCAGATAGCTGGTTTGATAAATATGGCGTATGGACAGTATTCCTATGCCGATTCATCCCTGTCGTACGAAGTCTCATATCGATTCCGGCAGGTATGGCGAATATGCATTTCGGCTTGTTTCTTCTCTATTCTACTTTTGGCACGTTAATTTGGAACGCTGTCATGGTCATGCTTGGTGTATGGCTTGGCGCATCGTGGGAAAGTGTAGAAACATACCTTGGTTATTATCAATACGGCGTTCTTGCTTTAGCACTACTTGTTTTAGCAGGTGCTGGAATCTGGTTCCTGCGAAAGCTCCGGAAGAAGAATACAATTCAAACAGTAAGGAAGAAAACAAATGTATGAAATTATTGTAGGGCTCATCATGGGCTTAGTGGAAGGGTTGACGGAGTTTGCTCCTGTCTCCTCCACCGGGCATATGATTATCGTTGACGATTTATGGCTGAATATTGATCAGCTTTTCAATAAGGAAGTTAGCATCACATTCATGGTCGTGATTCAGCTAGGTTCCATACTGGCTGCCGTGATTGTGTTCAAGGACCGATTCATGGACATACTCGGAATAAGAAAACTGGAGGGAAAGACGGAACAGCTTCCAGGCAAGCAAGGTAGATTCAGCCTGGGGATTGTCATTACAGGTCTTATCCCGGCAGCAGTGCTCGGTTTCTTCGTGCAGGATATGGTGGACAACTATCTGTTTTCAATTATCACAGTGATTGCAGCACTCATTGCAGGTGCTATCCTCATGTTATTTGCAGACCGCCACACCAAAAAACATTCACCTACAGTAGAATCTTTGGATGAACTAACGTATAAAAAGGCGTTCTTGATTGGCCTCTTCCAATGTATCGCTCTTTGGCCTGGGTTTTCCCGTTCTGGCTCGACCATTTCAGGCGGTGTCCTATTAGGACTGAATCACCGTGTAGCGTCTGACTTCACCTTTATCATGGCAGTTCCTGTTATGGCAGGTGCAAGTGCACTTACGCTTATGAAGCACTTGGATGCTTTCACTCCTGATGTCATTCCGTTCTTTGTTGCTGGATTTATCAGTGCGTTTGTTTTTGCACTGCTTGCAATACGGACTTTCCTAAAAATAATATCCAAGTACAAGCTTGTTCCATTTGCTATTTACCGCATTGTACTTGCTGCTGTTTTGCTGGTTGTCGTACTTGCAGCAAGCTGAAGAATTCATTGAAAAAGGCGATCTGATTAAAACCAGATCGCCTTTTCCCTTTTAGCGGAATCCTAGTTCATCCTGCTGTTCTTCCCACCATTTCCCAGACTTGCTTTTCTTGTATTCCCGCTTCATATTCTTAATGATGTCTTTAGCGGAAACCTCATCTCCTTGATGTTTAGCTGCTGCCAGGAAAACAAAGAGTTCCTTGAGCTGTGCAAACGAGAAACCTTCTGTCTTATCAACCACTTTATCCACTTCTTCTTGATTCAATAGATTCAGGAAGCCAACTTTCTCAACATACTGGCTGCGCAAGGATGCATCCGGCAAAGTGATTTCATAGCCGCGATCAAATCTTCCTGCACGATTAATCAAGCCAGGATCGATTTCTTCCGGATAGTTGGTTGTTCCAATCAAGAAGATACCTTCCTTGGAAGTTGCTCCGTCCAATGTATTCAAGAAGTAGGAACGCACTTCATCCGGCATAGAGTCGATATCCTCGATGACCAGTACCATTGGTGCCAGTCGTGTAGCAGAACTGAATACTTCCTCTATCGATTCACTGGATGTATGCTCCGTAATCTGCCAGTAAGCCACAGGTGCTGCAACCGTATTGGCAATCGACTTCACAAGTGTTGTTTTTCCGTTTCCTGGCGGTCCATATAATAGGATCCCACGGCGATACGGAATATCATAGGTTGTGAAAAAGGATCGATCTTCTGTAAAGAATTGATCCAGCATGCCATAAATTTCTTTTTTTACAGAATCATTGAGCACGACATCTTCGCGCTTCACCGTATTTGTGACTTGCTGCTGTTCCTGTGTGACACCCTCGCCATTATCCTTGAAGACAAGAACTTCATCTCTGCTTTTCTTCCAGACTCTATCTCGAAGCGTTTGCAGGAAGGAGGTGATATTTTCTTTTCCTGTAGCCAGCACACATTGCAAATACACGATGCTGGCATCACTGAAATACGGGATTCTCGCAAAAGCAACACCAGCAGCAGGATATGCATACAACTGGTTATTCAACGCGCGGTATACCTTATAAACTGGCACCTGTGCTTCTTCATCGTATTCAAATGTATAGCTTTCCAGCCGCTCAAAAAGCTGAGCAACATGCTCGATTTCCGGATTTTCTTTTCGGATATCTTCTTCTACGATAGTCCATAATTCAAAATGAACATCGTCTGTATTATACACAGCGTAAAATTCACCATACTTTTCCTGGAGTTCCTCTTGCATGCTTTTCATTAATCCCGCAAATGCAGGGTATCCAGGCATCTCTTTTCCTGTTTCCTTAACTGTTTCTTCATACAAGTAACGCAATCAGTTTCCCCCTCGTACTTACTTCCCTTTCATCTTAACTGATAGCATGAACCATTAATAGATTTTTCTTCCATAAATGTCATCTGCGAAGGAAACCGCCTTCTGAATGAAGCTCCTGTCCCGTCACCCAGTAGCCATCTTCTCCGACTAGGAAACTGATAAGTCTCGCTGCATCATCCGGCTCTCCGATTCTCCCCATTGGAAATTGAGGAAGCAGGTGCTGTCTTATATCGTCTGTCATCCATGTACTGTCTGTCGGACCTGGATTGACTGCATTGACATTGATTCCAACCTGCGCCAAATCAGCAGCAAGAGATTGAGAGAATGCCGTAATGGCACCCTTGGTAGCAATGTATGCCAGTTCGTCAGGCATAGGCCCTTGGCTCTGACCAGAAGTGAGGTTTACGATACTTCCTTTGTCGGCTGGCCGATGCTTTTTGAAAAGTTTTGCGAATTCTGCGCAAAGCAGGAAGACACTTCTCATATTCACAGCATAATGACGATCAAGCTGAACCCTATCAAGTTCCTCATAGCTGCCATTCTGTGAAAAAGCAGCACAATTGATTAATATAGCCGGAACTCCTAGCTGCTGCTGTACTTCTTGCAGAATAGTTTCGGCTGTCTCCGGTTGTTCTAGATCTGCTTCCATACCAAAGCTTTTGACTCCGGCTTCTTTCAACTCGCTCCTAAGCTGTTCAGGCCAAGTCTCACCTGCCCGCCAATATGTAAAAAAGATATCCACCCCTTGTTCTGCTAGCCGGCGGCATACTGCCGTACCAATGGAGCGGGGATACGAAACTCCAGTTACTATTGCTATCTTAGTCATCTATAAGAACCTCCTGTTATTACTATCTCTTAACATCATTCGTTTACACTGAAAGGAAATCCTACTTACAAGGAAATATCACTTTGAAAATGCTTTGTTTTTTACCGTTTACAGTGTAGTCATTACGATACTGATTTACAGCTGGCTTCTTTATAAAGCTATTTCCGTATCTGCATTTAATCATAACGATATGTGGGTATCAATCATTGTTCCTCTTTTTGTGATCGGCTGGATTAACACCAGAGAAAAAGGTTTTCAGCGTACGATTTCTTTCTCCTGACAGCCTCGATCTGTACAGCTTTGGATATTTACTTCCATACATACCAAAGTATCTTTATTTGATCAGCAAAAAAGCAGGAGTGATCCTCCTGCTCTATACTTATTCTCCTTAAATTTATCTGCATTCAATAAACAATTTATTTCATTACAAAAAAAACTTCTCCCCCATTTTCACAGGGAAAAAGTTTTTCTTACTTCACTAAGCTCTCAACTGCATCGTCCACAATTTGCTCGTTCGCAATCGGGCCAGTGTACAGCCAGCTTGTTTCTTTATCATATTTATAGACATTGCCGTCTTTGATAGCTGGTACATTTGCAAGTAATGGATCATCCAGGATTTCAGATCCATCACCTTCATCACTATTGATCAAGAAGAGGTGGTCAACATCCATTTCAGCCAATTGCTCAAGAGAAACTGGGTTCCAGTTTGCTGTTGCACCTTTGGAAATTTCCTTAACGCCTTCTGGCACTGTAAGACCTAGATCACCGTAAAGTACCGCACCGCTTGATAGGTTCTCACTTACGATGTAAAGCTGTCCGCCGACAAGCCAGATAGCAGCCGCAGATTCATCGCCAATTGCAGATTGGATTTGTTCTTTTGCATCTGCTGCTTTTGCATCATAATCATCAAGCACCTTTTGTGCTTCATCCTCTTTACCGAAGATTTCTCCGACTGTTTGCAGTTCTTTACGCCAGTCGCCGTTCTCTTCCGTACCCATTACATAAGTAGGGGCAATTTTATTGTACTGCTCGTACTTATCGCCTTCTACCAAGGAAGCAGAATCCATGATGATTAAGTCTGGTTTAAAGCTTGCTACTGCCTCAAAAGGAAGTGTGGAATCAATTGTTGGTACATCCTTCAAGCTATCCTGTAAGTAACCTTGTGGATCGCCATTATTTACAGACCATTGCGCTACTGGTGTAATATCAAGTGCTACAAGGTTATCCTCCAAATAGGAAGCAAGTACATTTTTAGGATTTGCAGGAATCTCGACCTCATGGCCCATTGCGTCCGTAACTGTACGTGTTTCACTGCTCTCTTTATCGGAGGAATTATTTTCAGCATTGTCACTTGAATCGTTATTGCCGCAACCTGTTATAATGAATACAACACTGGCGAAGACTGCCAGCAGTAAAAACATACTCTTTCTTTTGAACAAGGGACTCACCTCTTGGTTTATGTTATAATCTCATATTAGATGATAACAATTCTCATTATCAATTACAAGCATCATTTCATTCATTTGGTATACATAGAGCGCAGAAAGCGGGATAACGATGCAAGCACGAAAACTAATTGGCACAATCATACTTATCGCAGGTATCGCCCTGCTGATTCTTTCTATAGGACTATCAATCGTATTCGGTGTCGCGGATATCTCACTGGGCACTGTCTGGAATAGTATTTTCCATTATGATGCTGCAAATACATCCCATCAAATCATTCATCGGCTTCGAATGCCTCGTACTGTAGCGGCAGTTCTGATTGGCGCAATGCTTGCTGCTTCCGGAGCGATCATGCAAGGGATGACTCGCAACCCGCTTGCTTCTCCGCAAATCATGGGCGTAACTTCCGGTGCGACTTTCATGATCGCGATTGCACTTGTCTTCCTTCCTGGTATTTCCAACGTAAACCTGCTTTTATTCTCATTTCTTGGTGCAGGACTTGGCCTTGGACTTGTCTTCGGAATTGGCCTGTTGGCAAGAACCGGATTGACACCAGTGAAGCTGGCATTAGCAGGGACTGCTATCACTGCTTTACTTGGAGCCTTCTCCAACGCCATGGCAATTCATTTTGATGTTGCCAGGGACTTGAGCTTCTGGTACGCGGGGGGTGTCGCGAATGTGCAATGGGATACGGTAAAGCTGTTATTCCCAGCTGCTGCGGTCGGCTTCGTACTGGCATTGTTCATCAGCGGATCGGTTACGACCCTAAGTCTCGGAGAAGATGTGGCGACCGGCCTTGGTTTAAAGACCGGTCTGGTGAAAGCAGCCGGAGTACTGGTTGTGCTGATTTTAACAGGAGCTGCCATTTCAGTCGGCGGTACAATCGGTTTTGTCGGATTGGTTATTCCACATATCACACGGTTCCTCGTCGGACCGGATTATCGCTGGATCATTCCATGTTCGGCTGTGTTGGGCGGTCTTTTACTTAACTTTGCCGATATTGCATCACGTATGATCAATCCACCTTTCGAAACACCTGTTGGCGCTCTCACGGCTTTGATCGGCGTGCCATTCTTTATTTATCTAGCTCGCCGGGAGGGTAAGAACATATGATACACCCTGCGAAAAAAACTAATCTGGTGGCAATCGGAATAATTACTGCTATTCTTATTGTATTTTTCATCAGCTTGAATACCGGAACAATCCCTATCGGACCGGCAGATGTTGTAAAGACTTTGCTTGGTACCGGGGATGGCTCATTTGATGTAATCTTATTCGATTTCCGTCTGCCGCGCATGGTAATTGCGCTATTGATAGGAATCGGAATGGGTATTGCAGGTGCGATTCTGCAGGGTGTATCCCAGAATGGACTTGCTGACCCAGGTATCTTAGGAATCAATGCAGGGGCAGGTTTTGCTGTCGTCCTTTATATTTTCTTCCTGCAGGATAAGCTGGCTGGTACCGGCAGCCTGCAAGTATTCATCATGCCACTATTCGCATTCGCTGGGGCGTTCCTCGCAGCATGCCTTATTTACGCATTAGCTTGGAAAAAAGGTGTTACGCCAGTCCGTCTAATTCTTGTCGGTATTGGGATAAACGCTGCCTTCGGCGGTCTGATCATCGTCTTCCAGCTTATGATGGAACCGAAGGATTTCACGCAGGCGACAATCTGGCTGAACGGCAGCATCTGGCAGACGAGCTGGAATTATGTCCTTGCACTCTTGCCTTGGATTATACTGCTCGTCCCATATGCAATTTATAAAGCAAAAGCATTAAACGTTTTGACACTAGGCGACCAAATCGCTGTCGGTGTCGGGGCTCCGGTGCAAAAAGAGCGCACAATCCTGCTGCTCCTTGCTGTTGCACTGGCGGGAGCTTGCGTAGCCGCTGGAGGAGCAATTACCTTCCTCGGACTTGTCGCACCGCACTTGGCAAGGCGTATCGTTGGACCGAATCACAAGCATCTGCTTCCGATTTGCGCACTGATCGGAGCTCTCATTATGCTTGTAGCCGATACTTTATCGCGAACGATTCTGGCGCCATCTGAAATTCCAATTGGTTTGGTAGTTTCGGCGATTGGCGCACCTTATTTTATCTACTTGTTGATTAAAGAATGAACCCTCGCTAATGAGAGGGTTCATTTGCTTACTATACTAAATATCAGTTCGTAGGATCTCCGGGTTAGATGGTACCATCCAAATCAAAAATGAAATTCATTTGCTCTCCTCCAAAATCAAAGCCATATGTATCTCTGAAATATATGTATCTCCTATTTTCAATGCATGCTTTTCTACGCCAAATTGCCGGAAACCAGCTTGTTCGTAAACATGCTTGGCAACCGGATTTGTCGCAGCTACGACAAGGTTTACCTTTTCAATTCCTTCCCGTTCTTTTGCCACTTGGATCATATGCGCTATCAGCTTTTTTCCGTACCCTTTTCCTCTTGTTTCAGGAGCTAGATAAACTGCTACTAAATCTGCACGGTGGCGGAGCTTTACAGGCTTTTCATATCTTAATGTTGCATTGCCGGCGAGATTCCGATCCAGAAATATCCCATACGTCTCAGCATCCGGACTCTCAAAATTTCCCCTTATCCGTTCTATTGGATTTTCCTGTTTCACTGCATCCTCATAGGAGGTGCCAAATGCATCCGGATGTGCCTGCAAGGCTTGTAGTCTTAGTTCCCAGTAAGCTTCTGCATCAGCTGCTGTCAATTTTCTTATTTTCATAGATTTTTCCCCCTCAACCCAAGTAATATCCTTCGAATAGGCGTCCACCGTACGGCTCCAAGCAATCATCTGCCAGCTGTACAATAGCTTGCTTATCATGTTGCTTATAAAATGCTTCTAAGCTTTGTTCAAATTGAATTGCAAGATCTGAGTCCATGCTCTTCAATTCCCGGAACATCCATTTACCTGAACCAATCCAATGCCGGCTGGTGCGAAGCGTAAATATCGCCAGATCATTGACGATTGCATTAACCAGGAAATACGCTTCCCCGCCTACCTCTTTATCAAGGAAATCATCAATTAGATTCGTAATCATATACCGATTATGATCGATTTTTTGTTTGTCCCAAGGCGAAGGTCCAGCAGCAAATATAATGCTTGCTTCGGATTTCATTTTGGTAACAACTGGCGCTTCTTTCAGTACAATCGCTTCACTCACCATCCTTGGCATGGAAGGGATTCCTCGTTCTGCGTCACTGGCAAAGAAATTCTTGTAGGCCTCTCCTGTGTAAACAAACACCTCTATCGGCCACCCATCAAAATGCAAAGATTCTCTGTACGCCCTATTTTCTCCCGCATACAGAATAATGATATCCAGGTCAGAAGTGGCTGTTGCTTCCCCTCTGGCACAGCTTCCTGCCAGCATTGCTCCTGTGCAGTCCGGATGGTGGATTTCGATGAATCTTTTGGCAGTATCTTTTGGGTCTCTCAAAAAAAATCCCTCATTTTCATTTGACGTCTATATCCAGTATCTGTATAATGAGCATACAACAAAACAGAAGCGTTGATAAGGACAAGATGCACACGCCTCTATCTTTCAGAGAGCGAAGGAATTGCTGGAACCTTCGCAGATAAGCATATGCATTACCGCCTTGGAGCTATTACGGGGAAACACAAGTATCCGTAATCGGGAAGACCGTTATCGTATTTTGAAGCATCAGCTATATGCTGATGGAATTAGGGTGGAACCACGACCGCAATCGTCCCTTTAGAGAGATGAGTGCGGTCTTTTTGTTTACAATTTTATATCTTAAAAAGCAATGCGAAGGACATGATTCAGATCATCCTTCTCCTGACAGAAAGCAGGGTCACCGGCTGAGAGCCCTGCAGGAGAACGATTTGGATTACCACCTTCAAGCTATAGCGGGGAACTAGCAGTATCCGCTATCGGGAAATCCGTTATCACGAATGAAGCGCCAGTATTGGCGAAATTTTGGGTGGAACCACGACCACAATCGTCCCGATCACGGGAGGATTGTGGTCTTTTTTATATCTAAAGGAGGAATTATCATGAATAAACAAGCAGAAGCAGAAAAACGAAACCATCGCAAACTCGGACAGCAACTCGAGCTTTTCCTAAGCATGGAGGAAGCACCTGGCATGCCTTTCTTCTTGCCAAAGGGAATGGTATTGCGCAATAAATTGGAGGAGCTGTGGAAAGAAAAACATGCCCAAGCTGGATATGATGAAATCAAAACTCCAATCATGATGAAGCAGCAGCTCTGGGAGCAGTCCGGTCACTGGGATCATTATCACGAAAACATGTATTTCTCAGAAGTGGATGATCAGCGCTATGCTATTAAACCAATGAGCTGTCCGGGCGCCGTACTGATTTACAACAGCAAGCTCCGCAGCTATCGCGATCTTCCAATGCGTTATGCAGAATTAGGGCTTGTTCACCGGCACGAACTGTCTGGTTCCCTGAATGGATTGCTGCGTGTTCGGTCATTCACACAGGATGATGCGCATCTGTTCGTCCGTGAAGATCAGATTGAACAAGAAGTGGAAAAAGTACTGCAGCTGATCGATGACTTTTACAGTCTATTTGGCTTTTCTTATGAAGTAGAGCTATCCACTCGCCCAGAAGACTTCATGGGTTCACCCGCTGTTTGGGATAAGGCGGAGGCAGCATTGGAGAATGTTTTGAAACGCCAAGGTATTGTGTATAAAGTAAACGCTGGAGACGGTGCATTTTATGGCCCGAAAATCGATTTTCATATTCTCGACAGCCTTGGGCGCAGCTGGCAATGCGGGACTGTTCAGCTTGATTTCCAGATGCCGGAGAAATTCGATTGCAGCTATGTGGATCAAGAAAACAGCCGCAGACAGCCGATTATGATTCACCGGGCTATCTACGGATCAATCGAGCGCTTTATGGCCATTCTCATCGAGCATTACGCAGGAGACTTCCCATTCTGGTTGGCACCTGTTCAAGCAAGTGTTCTCCCGATAAGTGATGCACATGCGGATTATGCTCATGCAGTTTGTGCGGAATTGCGTAAGGGGGGGTACCGTGTATCAGTGGATGATCGTTCAGAAAAGATCGGATTGAAGATACGAGAGGGATCGCAGCAAAAAGTGCCTTATCTGCTTATTGTAGGCGATAATGAAATGCAAAATAAGACAGTTGCTGTCCGGAAACGCCCGGAAGGCAATCTTGGGGAAATGCCTTTGTTGGATCTTATGAAACAGTTTGAGGGATAAGAAAAAAGCGGGTGCTCTTGGAGCATCCGCTTAAAATATACGAATCAATTCTTTCGTGTAAGCATGACGGCTATTATCGTAAATTTCTTCCTTCTGAAATATATCAAGCAGTTCCCCATCTTTCATGACAGCGATGCGCTGACACAGCTGATAAACTGCGGCTAAATCATGTGAAATGAACAGATAGGACATGCCTAATGTCTTTTGCAGGGAAGCAAGCAGCTCGAGAATGGCTCCTTGGGAAAGCACATCAAGACTTGCTGTCGGTTCATCCAGGACAATGAGTTTTGGCTCGATACTGATGGCGCGCGCAATGGTAACGCGCTGCTTTTGCCCGCCGCTCAGCTCATGCGGATAACGGTCGCCAAGTTCTTCCGGCAGTTCAACTGCTTCAAGCAGTTGTTCTACAAAACTTTGTTTTGAATGGAATGTAAAATGCTCCAGTTGGAGTTCCTGCTGAAACTGCATGTAAGGATCAAGCAAAGAATCCTTGATTTTCAGCTTTGGATTCAATGCAGCTGTTGGATTTTGAAAGACTGTCTGAACGTTTCGGCGATAGTCTCGAAGCTCCTTGCGATTTGCATTGGCTAGCGGTGTACCATCAAAACTGATGGATCCATCATCAATCTTTTCGACACCTAGCAGGCAGCGAGCCAGTGTACTTTTGCCGCAGCCGCTTTCGCCTACCAACCCCAAGCTCTCCCCTTGATGTATGGAAAGAGACAAATCATTCACAGCCAGCTTACCGGGATTATAGCTCTTCTTCAGATTACTTATTTCCATAACAGTCATGATTTGCTTACCTCCTTGATACGCATTGGAAGCGTAGGTGCAGCATGGATCAGCTGTTTGGTATACGCATGTTCCGGCTGATGGATGAGCTTTTGTTTTGATCCAGCTTCAATGATTTTCCCATCTTTCATAACAGCAATTTTATCTGCATAACGAGCAACATGCCGCCAATCATGGGTGATGAAAAGAATCGCACAGCCCTTTTTTTGCTGGAGCTCTTGAAGCAGTGAAAGAATTCGATGCGCAGATACACTATCAAGTGCAGTTGTTGCTTCATCTGCAATCAAAATATCAGGTTCTAAAAGAAGTGCAAGTGCTATAGATGCACGCTGCAGCTGGCCTCCGCTCAGCTGAAATGGGTATCTCTTAATAAAAGCTGCATCCAGACCAACCGATTCAAATGCTTCATTTATCATATTTTTACGCTTTTTCTTTTCTTGCACTCCATGTGTTAGCAAATACTCTTCCATATGCTGCTGAATCGTCAGAAAGGGGGTAAAAGAACCGTTATAGTCTTGGAAAATGTAACTGATCGCCTTTCCTCGCAATTGGTTCATTTCTGTTTTTGGGCGTTCAAGGATATTGCTGCCTTGGTAAATTACACTGCCAGAGGCTCTTAGATTAGGTCCAAGCAACTGGCCGATTGCTTGTGACAGCATCGTTTTCCCGCTGCCACTTTGACCTACGAGGGCAAACCACTCTCCTTTATCGATAGTTAGACTGACATGATCCACAATCGTTTTCTCACCATGTGATACGGTTAGATCTTTAATCGATAAAATCATGGCTGCACCTCCTTTTTCACATCGAATTTATCTCGTAAATAGTCACCAAGGATATTTGCCACCAACACTACCACCACTATTGCAAGTCCAGGATATATCATCATTTCCGGGTTCGCTTGGAAATAAGGTCTGGACTCGTTCAGCATAGCGCCCCACTCTGGCGTCGGAGGCTGTGCTCCGAGTCCGATATAGGAAAGCGAGGAGATCAGCAAGATGATCTTACCAAAATCTAAACTGGCTAAAACGAGTACGTTCCCAATAATATGTGGCATCAGATGTTTGCGCATAATTGTAAATGTGGAAAGACCATTAATTCGGGCAATGGTGATGTAGTCTTTTTGCACTTCTGTCAGCACTGTACTGCGCACCATCCTGGCATAGTTGACCCACTTCACGAGAACAATTGCAAAAAGCAAATTTCCAATACCGGGCCCCAGCAAACCGCTAAGTACAATGGCTATCACTGTATCCGGAAAGGCAAGGAAGCCATCGGCAATTCGCATGAATAGGCGATCAACCCAACCTCCCTTTAATCCAGCAAGCAAACCGAATGGAACACCAATGATGACTGCTGCTGCCAAAGCAATCACACTGTAGCCGACAGTCAGGCGGAAGCCGAGTAAGAGCCTCGTAAGTACATCACGCCCTAAATGGTCAGTTCCCATCGGATGTTCCCAGGACGGTGACGCCAGTCGGTTCCCAACATCTGTCATATTAGCATCGTGCTTCAAATAAAGAAACGTATATGCCACTGCCGATAACAACAGAAGCAATAGCGCACTAATCAGCCAGACTCTGGCTTTCTTTATTCTTTTCGGGGAAAGAGCCATAACACTCATCTAGCTGATGTTCCTTTCTTTAGACGAAGTTCAGGATTTACATATCGATAAGATAGATCCACTAATGTATTCACGACAAACACGATAGCCGCCATCAGAACAATATAGCCTTGAATCAGCGGGTAATCACGTTGACGTATAGAGTCAACGACTAGCTTTCCTACACCGGGGTAAGCGAATAATACTTCCACCACGACAACGCCTCCAATCAAGCTGCCCAGACTGACACCGAATACTGTGATGACAGGCGGCAAACTGTATCGGAAAGCATGTGAGAAGAAGATGCGACTTTCTGAAATACCTCGTGCTCTCGCCGCGCGGACAAACTCCTGCCCTAAGGAGTCTAACAGACTGGAACGAAGCAGCCGCACGTAAACACCTGCAATAGCAAGTCCTAATGTCACTGATGGCAGGATAAGGGATAACAAACTGTCACGTCCCATTGTTGGGAACCAGCTAAGCCTCACAGCGAACATATCTATCAAGATAAGTCCGAGCCAGAAACTAGGAACAGCTGCTCCGATAATGGAAAAATATCTGCTGATATGGTCAATCCAGCTATCCTTATATAGAGCTGACAGCGAGCCTAACGGAATAGCAACCAAGAGCATAACGATCAAGGAACCGATCGTCAGCTCCAGTGTAGCTGGAAGTCCCGTCAGCAGCATCTCTGCAACCGGCTGACTAGTTATATATGAATTTCCAAAATCAAGTTGAATAAACTCCAACAGCCACTTTCCATATTGAACAAGCAAAGGATCGTTGAAGCCCATATCTTCCCTAAGTGCTTCTACTTGCTCTTGGCTTACATTCAGCTCATCCACATTCAGGATTGTGAGCGCTGGATCTCCTGGTGCAAGGCGAAGGAAAAGAAAACTGAAGAAGGTGACAAATAAAATGAATAGCACAACCTCCAGCAGCCGTCTCCCGATAATACGAAACATCACTTCACATCCAATTGATTTGTAATCATATAATACTCACTTCTTGTTGTTACCCAGTTCTTTACTTTTGTTTCATCATAAGCTACGAGCGTGTCTGGATAAATCACAAACGAATTGATTTGGTTTTCATCCACATAGTTAGCAGCAGCTTCCGCTAGTTCTGCACGCTTGTCTGTATCAACTGTTACATTTAATTCATCGATGATTTTCGTCAGCTCTGGTTCATCTGCCCCGCTGAAATTCAAAGCTCCATCTGGATGATACGTCGCATTCAAGTAGTACCCTGCATCCCCACGAGGTGCTGTCAGATTACTGTATGTGGCCAGATCCCAATCCCGATTTGCTGCCATATATTCTTCCGGAATCTCGATTTGACGCAGTTCTACTTCAATACCAAGTTTCTTCGCATCAGATTGGAATATTTGAGCAATCAATGGAAGATCAGCCCTGGCAGAGTATGTCAGCATTGTGAGCTCAAGAGGTTCCCCGTCTTTCTGCATCTTGCCATCCACTAGCGAATAGCCAGCCTTCTCCAGATAGTCCTTTGCCACATCTTCTCCTGTTTCATGGTCACTATAGCTTGGTGCGAATGGCAGGGAATCGGGGAATGGGCCTTTAGCCGGCTGTGCATACCCAAGCAATACAGAATCAGCGATTTCATCTCGATTAATCAAGGCGTCTAATGCCTTACGAACATTTACATCCTTTAGTTCTTCCCGCTCCATATTCATCGTCATCTGGTGAACGCGGAAGGTCTCTGTCGATTCAACCTTAATGCCATCCTTTGCTTCCAAGCTCTCGATGCTTTCTGTTTCTGGACGAAATACAACATCCGCATCACCCGATTCTAATGCTAAGGAGCGTGCATTCGCATCTTCATTGAAGGAGAACGTCACAGAATCCAGCTTTGCTTTTTCATCCCAATAATCCTCGTTCCGAACCAGCTCCAATTTGCTGCCTGGTGTGAAGGATTCCAGTTTGAAAGGGCCTGTCCCAATCGGATTATTTACAAAGTCTCCTGCTTCCACATCAATGATGGATACGTTGGGGTTTACAAGTTCTGAAACGAATTCCGGAAATGCCTGTGTATTCGTAACCTGCAATGTCCTGTCATCTATTGCTTCGATAGTATCAATTTTCAATGCATTTTGGATGGCTACGTTATCCTTTAAAGATCTCTCCAATGATGCTTTTACCGCAGCTGCATCCATCGGTTCTCCGTTTTGGAATTTGATACCTTCACGAAGCTTGATTGTCCATTCTCTACCTTCGTTTGTACCTTCCCAGCTCTCTGCAAGCCACGGTTCAATCTTCAGTGTTTCTTCATTCAATCGAACCAACGTTTCTGTCATACCTGCACGCAAAGGTACGTAGCTGGAGTCTACATTCGGATCCAAGGAATTCGTCGCGAAATTATAAACGAAGGTCAGATGCTTTTTATCACCCTCCGAATCTGCATTATTCGTACAAGCTGCAAGCAGTACTATCAATCCTGCTACTCCTAAAACCTTCATCCATAATTTCTTCATCCTGTTTCCTCCTCTAAATCTATATGTATGAGATAATTTCGTAATCATTACGTTTTGTATGTTATCGTAATGATTACTATTTGTAAAGATAAATTTCCATAAAAAAATAGCCCCGCTATGGAGCTATTCTTTTAATGGTGACAATTCTTCTTCCGTCAGCCACTTATGGTTTTTCACTTCTTCCCCTGTTGCTGTCGAAGTGTAGTCGACCATATATACTGTTGTATCCTCTACTTTTTCCACAATCGCAGTTGCGCCCTTCATCCCTTCCATATGGTCAGCCTCAAGCGTAGCCTCGATTCCCGGTTCTAGCGGATGCTCATTCGCCTCCTTCAGCTCTTCCTGGATCACCCAGCGATGGTGATCCACGTGCTTGCCGCCATCCGTTGGTGTATATGTAATTTCATATGCATATGTATCAAATGCACCGACAATGGTCGCTTCGGCACCTTGCATCCCTTCCATATGGTCAGCCTGGATAATCACTTTGCTGCCTAGCTGAAATTTAGGATCATCTGCTTCCTCCAGGCCCTCTGGCAATTTTCCGGATTCATCATGCTGCATATGTTTCATTTCCTCGGCACCTTGGCTATCTTGTGTTTGCATTTCATCATTGCCGCATGCACTTAACATGAACACTGCCAAAAGCAGAATCATTAGTATCCTCATTTGATTCTCCTCCTTTTCTAGCATTAGTATGTATCATACTCTCCTACCCCTATACCCTTCCATCTTTATCGTTAACATAAGAATGCTGACACACAAAAAGGACAGTCTGTTGACTGTCCTAGAGGGTTTTTGCTATAACCTGTTTGTAATACATCACAGATAGAGCACCAAATATGGAATATAGCAGCGTATAAACAACCATAACAGCCAGCATAGGAATCCATAAGGATGAGCCGAACCAAAACCAACCGGATTGCACAGCAAAATAGCTATGAGACAAGCCAATCAGTAATGGGATACCGAAGTTGAACAGCTGTTTATGTACGATACCTTTTCTTAAATCCTTTTTGGTATAGCCTATCTTACGGAGAATAGTGTAGGTTTGCTGTTCACTGTCACCTTCATCCATCTGCTTGATATACAATATGCTCCCGGAAGTGATGAGAAATGCAAGTCCAAGGAAGCCGACAATGAATAAATACAGACCCATTTGCATCTTCTGCTGATCCGCTGCCAGCTCTTTAGAAACAGCGTTGTCTTCAAATTGCTGCTCCTGGAATAATTGAGCAGCAACCTCTTTGTCCTTATCATCCTGCACAACTAGTTTAAAGAAGGATTGAGATTTGATAGAAGGAAGGTCTTCCAGCTCCCTATAATCCGCTTCATCCAAAACGCCTATCGGAGCACCATACGAAAGAAATGAAGGTACTTGATACATGTCATGGATAGCTACTAACTCAAGAGTACGGTCAGCTTCTCCTAAAAACCTTACCTCTCCAGGCTGGAATTTCATCGAGCGCTTTAACCGATCACTCTGACCCGTTAGTACCATCTGTCCATCCGATACATCAACATCTGCTTGAGTATCTGGTATAACTAAGAATTGCTGTTCTGATGTAATACCTGCGCCTTCGGCAAGTATATCCGTCAAATCTGCACGCAGCTCCAGTGTTGACGTTTCCTTTGTCTGTTCCTGTATACCTGACACTTTAAGTACGTGTTCAAAATCAGCGGCGTCTTCCTTTGCCAGAAAGACAAAATCTGCTTTGGCAGTCAGCGCATCCCCATCTTTGCCTACAGAATAATACGTAATATATGCCAGCGACAGAAAGCCGATTGCCAATGCCGATAATGTGGTAATGACCGTAAGCAAAAATGCATTCGTTCGCATTCGGAACATGATGGTACTTAAAGAAAGTACTTGCTTGATAGAAAGATATCCGCCCTTACGTTTACGAAACAGCATCAGCAGGAACGTAACGGAACCCTTAAAGAATAGGTATGTACCGGCAATACAGGATGTCAATATGATCATCATTAGCATCATCATCTTGTTTGTAGCATCAAAGTCACCGCTGAAAAGTCTTGTAGACAAATAATAGCCGAATAAAATAAAGAGTATACCTGCTATGCCAATTATCATCTGCCACCAAGTAACACGTTTCCCTGCTGTTTCAGACATTTCACGTACAAGGAAAAGAGAAAGCAAGGTTTGTCTTTTTATCTGGAAAGCCATCATGATCATCAATAGCAGATAGAGTAAAGAGAATACGATGATGGTCCACTTTAGAGCAGAAGCGGAAAAATTCAGTTCTGTAATATTTTGAAGCCCTGTCATTTTGTAGAGAATCATAGTGAGTAATTTGGATCCCAAATAACCCGTGAAGACCCCTATAATTAAACTACTCAAATATAGAATCGCATTTTCTACAGCAAGCATAAAAGCTATCCGATGTTTTGTCATTCCCACTAACTGGTACAAACCGATTTCCTTTGATCTGCGTTTAATTAAGAGCCTATTGGTGTAGATAAGAAAAACAGCTACAATCCACAATAACATCATGGAAGCTACCTTTATAGCTGCACTAACTTTCATGGAATCTTCGATTGAGCCCATAGAAGCATCAAACTGCAATGTCAAAAATGCGAAATACAATCCGACACTGAATACAAGAGCAAAAAAATAAAGTCCATAGTGGCGTATATTGCGTTTTGTATTACGATAGATCAATTGGTAGATTGACATATTACTTGCCTCCAAGTAATAAGGGCTGCCGAGCAGCCCCATAATTTAAAGCGATTGTTTGATTACCTTGTTATAGTGGACTACCGAAAGAATGCCGAAGATTGAATACAATAGTGTATAGATGACCATCACGACTATCATCGGTGTCAGCATGACTGAGCCAAACAGGAACCAGCCAGATTGGACAGCAAAGTAGCTGTGCAAAAGTCCGATGACGAGCGGAATTCCGAAGTTGAATAGCTGCTTGTGCTGGATACCGCGGCGAAGATCGGTTGTTGTGAATCCAAGCTTGCGGAGGATCGTGTAATTCGGTTTCTCACTTTCTGCTTCATCCATCTGCTTGAAGTAGAGGATACAGCCGGACGTAATCAGGAAAGTCAGACCAAGGAAGCCGACGATGAATAGCGTTAAACCAATTGTTGATTTCTGATCTTCGAGTATATCGATTCTAGATTCACTGTTATCCTTTGCTTCTAAATCCAAACCGTTGAATATATCATTTGCCTTTTGCAGCTGATCATTATTTTCGATTGTATAGCCGAAATACCAATGATAGCCTTGATTCAAATCTGGATTAATATCCTGCTTCAATTCCTGGAACAAAGCATCATCGACAATCATTGTCGGCAAGCCGCCCATGGTGTAATAGTTGGAAATTGGATATTCGTCCTCAAGCCCCGTGTATTGCAGTGTCGTTTCGGTCTCTTTCCCATGGAC
The DNA here is from genome assembly GCF_040703035.1 of Terribacillus aidingensis. Taxonomy (NCBI): domain Bacteria; kingdom Bacillati; phylum Bacillota; class Bacilli; order Caryophanales; family Bacillaceae; genus Terribacillus; species Terribacillus aidingensis. The sequence goes on from NZ_CP159996.1 coordinate 3,364,527, forward strand.
AACAACATCGCCTTCGTCTTTTAGAGACATGAAACGCTGCAGCAGCTCATTATATCCGGTTAGTTTCAATTCATCTGGAGCTACATCCAAACCCGCTGCCTTCTCGCTTATGACAGCTGTATCCATCATAGACGCATTAAAGTTCAGCTCCAGCTCTGTTTGCAGAATGTCGTCTATATTGAGTTGTACTGTGTACACTTCGGCTTTATCTTCCGTATAAGCAATCTTGTTGTCTTCCATAGCCTGACGAAAGGCTTCAGCATCGCTCTCTGTCAGCAAGGAGAAATCTTCTCCTCCTGTATAGTTATAAGCCGTTTCTTCAGCAGAATAAAAGGTAATATAACTTAGGGAGAGCAACCCAATCGCCAGCGCAGATACAGTGGTGATGATGGTAAGCAGCATCGCATTGGACTTCATGCGGAACATGATGGATGAAAGGGACAACACTTCTTTGATATTCAAGTAGCCGCCTTTTTGCTTCCTAATAAGGCTTACCAGGAACGCGACAGATCCTTTATAGAACAAGTAAGTACCAAGAATGACACAGAACAAGATAAAGAACATAGCTCCGAACAATTCCACCATGGAGGAGAAATCACCATCAAACAGCTTGCCCGAGACAACGTATCCCACCGCAATCAGTGCAATCCCTAAAATTCCGATGATAACTTGGAAAACAGACAGCTTCCTTGCTGTCATTTCTGTTTTTGATTTCACGTGAAACAATGATAGGATCGTCTGGCGTTTGATAAAGAGTATGTTCATCAGCATGATAAGTACGTAAATACAAAGGAATACTAGCAGCGTTTGAAGTAATGCTCTTGATGAAAAGGACAGTGATGCGATTCCTTCGACACCTGTAACTTTAAACAAGATCATGATTAAAAGCTTGGAACCGGCAAATCCCAATAGGATACCAATTAAGAGACTGCCAAAATAAAGAATGGCATTTTCTGCACTTAACAATCTGAAAATCTTATTTTTCGTCATACCAATCAACTGAAACAGACCGATTTCCTTGCTGCGCTGTTTGATAAAAATCGTATTTGCATAAAGTAAGAATACTGCAACGATAAAGATAAGAAGCACCGAAGCGGTGGCTATACCTGCTCCGCCTTTTACAGAACCTTCTATAGAATCCATCGACTTGTCATACTGCAGCGTCACAAATGCAAAATATAGACCAGCACTGAAAATCAAAGCAAATACATAAAGATAATAGTTACGCAGGTTTTTCTTCAGATTACGGAGTATCAGACTATTAATGCTCATTTTGCACCCCGCTGAGCACACCTTGTGTGGACATGATGTCTTTGAAGAAAGCTTGGCGCTCTTGCTGGCCCTTGTTCAGCTGTGTATAAATCTGACCGTCTTTGATGAAGATGACGCGGCTGCAATAGCTGGCTGCTGCTGGATCGTGGGTTACCATGACAATGGTTGCTTTTCGATTTGCATTCAATGAACTAAGCTTGTTTAACAAATCAGATGCTGATTTTGAATCCAGTGCACCTGTCGGTTCATCTGCGAAGATGATGCTTGGTTCATGGATGAATGCACGCGCAGCAGATGTCCGTTGCTTTTGCCCTCCGGAAATCTCGCTTGGATATTTATTTTGCAGTTCCAAGATACCGAGTTGATTAGCTACTTCCTCAAATTTGCGATCCGCCTCTTTTTTGGGCACTTTTTTGATAGATAAAGGAAGCAGTATGTTCTCCTTCACTGTCAGCGTATCAAGCAAGTTATAGTCCTGGAATACGAAGCCAAGATGGTTCTTGCGAAATTCAGCCAACTGCTTCTCTTTCATGTTTGTGATTTCGTTGTTTTGGATCAGGATAGTTCCGCCGCTCGCACGGTCGATGGAAGAAAGCACGTTCAGCAACGTTGTTTTACCAGATCCGGAAGAACCCATGATGCCAACGAACTCCCCCTCCTCGATACTAAGGTCGACACCTCGCAGCACTTCCTGTTTATTGAATTTATTTCCGTAATTCTTCTGGACTCTTGTCGCTTCTAGAATTCCCATTGTTTCGCACCTCTTTGTCTGATTTGTTACCTCAAGTATACGGATGCGCCAGAATATGCTCCTGCTTTTCAGCTAACAAACGAACAAAAGCGTGTGACAATCCTGTCACACGCCAGTCATGCCGACCATATCATTTCGTTTTGGGAAAGTGAGTGTAAAGCATGTACCCTTCCCAAGCTCGGAATTTACATCCACTTTAATTTTCAGCGGTATCGCCGCCTTCTTGGTCAAATAAAGCCCCATACCGGTGGCAGCTTTATTATGCTGGATAGTGGACGTGAAGCCCTGATCAAATATACGCGGCAAGTCTTTTGCATCAATCCCTATACCATGATCCTGAATACGGATCTGTACATGACCGTCGATTTTTTCACTAGAAATATGAATATCACTGTTCTCACTGTACTTTACTGCATTAGACAATAGCTGGCGCAGGATGAATGTGAGCCATTTCGTATCGCTCAACACTACTTCTGTCTGCAAATCCATTTCGAATCCGATTCCCTTCTGCATACACCAAGAACGCAAGGAACGGATTTCCTGACTGATGACAGTATGTAACTCAATTTCCTCTATATATAAGTCATTCTCAATGAATGTGATACGTTTCTGATGGATTTGTGTGTCCAGCAGCATATGTACACGCAGCCATTCATAGGTCAGCTGCTGCTTCAGAGTATCATCCTCAATGCGCTCAATGATCAGCTGCATAGCTGTCAGCGGTGTCTTTACTTCATGAATCCAGGAAAGAAGTTCATCCTTCTCCCGCTCTAACGACTCCCGGCGATCAGAAGATGTTCGATTCAGGAAATTGACCTGCTCTTGGAGACTTTCATGAACGATATATTCGTATGGCCGATCTGGTTCCGGCAATGTCGAAGCGTCCAGACTCTTCTCCCAATCATTCAAACTACGATAAAAACGCGTTTCCCGGTGATAACGGAAAAAAAAGAATACGACTAGCAGCAGCCAAAACAGCAAAAGTACGTAGAGGATGGAATCAAATGGAATCGTCGTATCCACATACGCCACTAATAGCAGTAAACAAGAGAGCAGGAAGAACATACCTATCCAGCTTGCCTTATCCCGAAGATACTTTCGGATCATGGCTGGTCTACCTCCAACGCACAGTACCCTTGTCCTACTTTCGTTTCAATCTGCTGACCAAGCCCGATATCGTCTAGCTTCTTCCGCAGTCTATTCACATTGACAGTCAATGTATTATCACTAATGAAACGCTCATCATCCCAAAGACTTGTTATCAATTTCTCCCGAGAGACAATCTTGTTTTTCTGTTCTACCAAAAGCTTCAGGATGTACATTTCATTCTTCGTCAATTCTACTTTGCCCGTCTCATTCTCTACTTCATTTTTCTCATAATCAACTGTCGCACCATTCCACGTTTTCAATGTAACGTTATCAGTATTGTAGTTATAAACACGCCGAAGAATAGCTTGTATCTTCGCTATCAGCACTTCAAAATGGAACGGCTTTTGAACAAAATCATCTCCGCCCAACTGCATCGCCATGACCATATCCATTGGATGATCCCGGGAAGACAGGAAGATGATCGGAACATTGGAATGTGCCCGTATCATCCGACACCAATGGAACCCGTCGAAGCTTGGGAGCTGTATATCGATCAGAACAAGCTCCGGCTGCACGGAAGAGAATCCTTCCATCACCTTTCCAAAGTCTTCTATCCCGTGCACTTCATAAGACCATTGCGTCAATCGCGTCTTGATTTCTTCGAACAGACTTTTGTCATCCTCGATTAATAATATCTTAAACACGCTCGTCACCTCATTTATCTTCCATAAAATTGTAACGAATACTCACCGTTTTTACTAGCATCTCAGGGTAAAGATTGTTTCTATATCAGGCTTATGCTAGAGTTTTCTCATATAGATAAAGCGAGGTCCTGCACGATGTTCGATCCTACTGTATTCGATAATTTGAAAGTGGCTTTTGAGAATCAGCTTTATGATTTGGATAACTTAGACAAGGATATTACCATTGTATCCCGTCATGACCGCATGGAGATGGCTACAATGTCGCGAGAATTCCGCCTCGGTTTCACTTTGCGGGAAAATGCGGAAGTGACCGCTGAAATATGTCTGGAGGCTTCGCTGCGTGATTTGGCAGATGAGATTTTGGAAGAGCCAGAAAAGAATCCTGGATGCACGTTGCGACTCTTCTTTTATATGACCGTTGAGGAGCCGGAAATGGAATGTCCTGTAATTGAATCGATCCTGACTCAGATTTGGACACCACCAAGCAGACCGGAACAAACCTTGCAATATACGTACGATAAACAGCAGACGCATTACCAAAATACAGTCGAGGTGCGTTTTGATCGGAAAGTGAACGAAAATCAGATGGAGGATCTTCCGAATTTGATTGATCATATTCTGGACTCTCTCGAAGCACTTACAACAGAATAAGAAAAGCCCGCAGTATAGCTGCGGGCTATTTTCTTATTTTTTCTGAAGCTTTATATGATCGACATTCAGCCAAGCGTTTGCTTGGGCTTTGTTGTAAATGCCGATCTCTATTTTACCGTCTGTAACTTTGACATTATCAAGCGTTACTTTTGTCCAATCTGCAGCAGCGCCGGGTATTGTCTGTTTCACCTGTGTACTTCCATTTTTTGCATATATCTCAGAAGTTGTATGTGTACCGCCAGACTTTACCCAAGCAGATAGTTTATACGTACCATTCGGCAAACCAGTCAGCTGCTGGTAGACAGAAGCTTCATATGCTTTTGCATCCCAGAACGATAACTTGTAATTCCCATCAAGTGCATCAGCTTCTGTTTTGACAGCTGTGCTTGTTGTTCCAGAAGCAGTCCATTTTGTCCAATCCGCCGGAGTTCCAAAGGATCCGCCTGATTCAAAGCTGGGATTCTTCGCATAATTCGTCTGTGCGCCCGCATTTGGAGTACCAAAAATCTTCACAGTATCCAATGCATTTCCATTGAAATCAAAGATTGCTTGGTTATCCCACTCATTACCCGGTTCATCTGTAACGCCAAGATAATTCATACCGGCGGTCGTTGCCCAGGATACTTTTCCATTATTCCATAGCGGCTCCCAGTAGAAGAATCCGGTTCCCTTCTTATTCGGCACCTGCTGGATAGATGTTACCAAATCCTGCATGAAGTTATGTTGTCCTTTTGGAGTTGCTGCATAACCAGCAGTTGCAGCTTCTTCCTGACCAAATGCATTTTCCTTTGCATCAGCGTTACCCGTCGTATGGCCATAGGCCGTTTCAACAACAATGACTTCTTTTCCATAACGCTTGGATATATTGTTCATATTTGTTTCCAAGTCATCCAGTGTACCGTGCCAATAAGGATAATAAGAAACACCAATTGTATCGTATTCCACATTGCGGGCTGTAATTTCGTCGAACCACCATTTAAAGGTTTCATAATTACCGCCCTCTGCCAAATGCAGCATCAAAGCAGTATCTTTCGGCTCTGTATCCCTCACCGCTTTGATACCGGACTTGAGGAAAGCTGCCAGCCTGTCGAATTCACCGCCGCCTTCCCCCCAGCTCTTGCCATGAGGCCACAGCATGCCGCTATTTAATTCATTTCCTATCTGAACCATATCTGGGTAGACATTTTGTTTCTTCATCTCGGCAAGTACGCTGAACGTATAATCATATACCTTCGTGTTTAACTGTTCGAAGGATAATCCCTGCCAGCTTTTCGGCAGATTTTGCTTGCCAGGATCAACCCAAAAATCGCTGTAATGGAAATCAAGCAATACCTTCATACCTTTTGCTTTAGCGCGCTTGGCCAAATCGATTGTCGTTTTCAAATCATTTGTACCTGCACCATACGTATTGCCAGCAGCATCTCTCGGATCGTTCCAAATGCGCAGTCGGACATAGTTAGCTCCGTTATCCTTCAAGATTTGCAAGGGATCCTTCTGCATTCCGTTCTCATAATACTTCGCTCCAGCCTTCTCCATATCCGCCAACGTGGATATATCTGCACCTCGGATGAAGGAGCTGTCATAGCCAGCTGCCTCAGCCGGCTGAACTCCTGCAAATGCACCCGCGAAACTTAACAGTAAAACAAACAGCAATATGAAATTTTTTTTCAAAGGTTTCTCCTCCTGTTTATTTAAGCTGATTGATAATATAATCCACCGCTTTCTTTGGATCACGTGTCAAACTGATATATTCTGCGCCTTTTGTTGCAGCTAATTTAATACCGAGACGATCAGTATCTTCTTTTATATCTTCAAAATACGATCCTACCTGAGGTGCCAGGATGACCATATCGTAGTCTTGCATGATTTCATAATGCGAGCCGTACGCTCCAGCAGACGCAGAGATCGGTACGCTGAATTGTTCGGCTCCTTCCGTTAAAGCATTTGCTAGCATGGCACTTGTACCTGCACCAGCACAAAGGACGAGGACGTTTGTTGGTTTTAGTTCATTCGAAACAGATTCTCTTTGTTCCAATTCTACTGATGCTTGCGTTGCTGCAATGCCGCTTACCGCGGAAGCCATTGCTGGCTGCGTTCTTGCCGCAGCTGCTTCCAGCTGCGCGTTGCGCGCTTCCTGCATGACGAGCTCTTTGTCGTAGACTTTACAGAACGGCAGATAAATCAAGAAGTCAACTACGATTAAGGTCAACACTAGCACGAACGACCATAATCCCATTCCAGTTCCCAGTACAAGACCAATCGGTGCTGGTGTGGCCCAAGGCAGAACATACATGAAACTATTCATGCCGATGACATCAACGAAAAATTTAAAAATACAAACGTTGATCATCGGTGTCAGCAAGAATGGAATAAAGAAATACGGATTCAGGATGATCGGTGCTGAGAATAGTAATGGCTCGTTAACCGCAAAACTGACTGGTATGAAGGACGCCTTACCAACTGCCTTCAGCTGCTTCGACTTTGCCAAGAGCATGAAGATGAATGGCACTACAAGTGTGGCTCCTGTACCGCCCATCGTACCTACAAAGTTACCAAGACCTACTGTTAAGACATTGGTTGCCTGCTCCCCTGCATTATACAGCTGCAGATTGGCTTCTACATTGACATAAATGATGGCTGCAATGGCAGGTTCCACGATAGACGGTCCATGTACACCGACAAACCAGAAGAATGCCATCATACCCCAGATGATCATGATCCCTAGATAGCCATCGGCCGCAGTGAATAATGGGGAAAGCAGTTTGACTAATGCTTCCGCGAATGGCACATTCAACGAAGTACGAACTATTAAGTCGATAATGACCATACCAAGGACAGAGAATGCGAACGGGAAAATATCCTTGAATGTCTGGGAGATCGTTCCTGGCACTTCCTTTGGCATTTTGATCGTGATATTTTTCAATACACAGAAACGATAGACATTAACCGTTATGAAAGCGGATACAAATGATGCCAGTAAACCTTTGGTTCCCATGTATTCAGCAGAGAATCCGCCGTCAATCTGCGAAACGCTCAACAGCATGAACCCAACAATGGATGCAAGCATTGCTGATGTTGAGTTGATAACTTTATTCTTTGGCATTTTCCGGTTCACTGATTCACTTAGACTTCTGGCTGTAGTAGCGGAAACCAGCAAGCCTACCACACCCATGGAATAGTTATATACTTTCCACAGCCATGTCGAAACACTTTCCGGCCAGGCAAATCCCAGTACTTCAGGCAAAGCTGCCAGAAGGATGAAAATACTTGCGAACAGAATTGCAGGCATTGCCGTCAGGAAACCATCACGAACTGCCCCAAGGTAAATATTTCGGGAAATCTTCTCGAAGAACGGTTTCCCTTTCTCAATTTGTCCAATAATCCCTTTCATCCTACTTCCTCCTCTTTAACTCGTTTTGCGGTAGAGCTCGACGAAGTCCTGTACAAGCTCCCGAAGAAGCAATGTTGTCATCAGATGATCCTGACCATGGATGAAGATGAAACCGATATCCATATCCTTGCCGGCTGCCTCATCTGCCAGTATCTGTGTTTGTGCATTGTGAGCCATTTTTAGGTTTTCATCCGCATTCTTAAGCTCTTCCTCTACATTCTCGAAGTTACCTGTCCGCACTTCCCGCAGCAATTTCATGAGCGAGCTGCGCGCATCCCCGGCATATGCAACAATCTCAAAACCTAGCATTTGCAATGATTCTTTAGTCATAATAACCCTCCTAAAATGCTTGCTTTCATATTATTTTTGGAAAAGCACGGCGAGCAGGACCCACCGTGCAGAAGATCAACTAATTGTCTTTGTCTCACTAAGACGCTTGTACCAGTAAGCAGAAGCCTTCGGATAACGCTTTTGTGTTTCGAAATCGACATAGAATAATCCATAGCGTTTGTTATACCCATTTGTCCAAGAAAACAGATCCATCAAGGACCAGAGGAAGTAACCTTTCACATTCACCCCATCATCTATCGCCTTGCCGATCGCTTCCAGATAGACTTTCAGATAGTCGATCCGAGCCTCGTCCATAATGACACCATCCTCGAACTCATCTTTGTAGCCCATTCCATTTTCCGTGATATAAATTTTGTTGTAATGAGGATAATCCTCTTTTATACGGACAAGGATGTCATACATACCTTCCGGATAGATCAGCCAATCCCAATCCGTGCGCTTCAGCCCTTCTTTGTAAATCCGTTCGCCAATTCCTTTTACTTTGTATACAGAAGTCCCTTTGTCTCCTGTTCCATTGTGATGAATCTGCGTTTCGCCATCATAGGCTTTGACGAAGTGGCACTGGTAATGGTTGATTCCAAGATAATCATTTCGGCGGGATGCCTTCTTCATAATTTCGAAATCTTCCTCTAGGAATTCAAAGGTTGCTCCATTCACTTCAGCAATTTCTTCGAGCGCCTGCATCGTCTTATCTGAATAGTATCCGAGATATGTAGCATCCAAAAGGAAGCGGACGGAAAGCGCATCATCCAAGAAAGCCGCATGCTGATCTTCCGGCGAGTCTGTTGCTGGATATTTTGTTTCTAAAGAATGCACGACCCCAATCTCACCAGGGTAATTGTTGTCCTTGAATAAGTTAACCGTCCGTGCATGAGCAACCATCATATTATGCAAGCATTGTATGATCATCGAAAAATCACTCTTCACTGAAGGAGGGAATGTCCCTAGCAAGTACTGATTTGTCGCAACTGGATAAATTTCATTGAAAGTGCTCCAGTAGTGAACTTCATGGAATTCCTTGAAACAGAACGCCGCATAGTCGACGAAGGCGTCCAAGTTGTCTCGATTCAAGAAATCTCCTTTATCGAACAGTGTCTTCGGTGTGTCGAAGTGATGTAAGGTGACGAAGGCTGTGATATTCCGCTTTTGACACTCTGCGAAAAGATTATGGTAGAAATCAACGCCTTCTTGATTCACTTCTCCAGTTCCATCCGGGAAGATTCTTGTCCAAGCAATGGAAATACGGATACCATTTACACCGAATTTCTCACAAAGTCTGATGTCCTCTGGGTATTGATGATAAAAGTCACTGGCAGGATCGGGACTGAACCGACCTTGCTTCTCCAGGAACTCATCCCAGGCTACCGGCCCCTTACCGCCTTCCTTCGTCGCGCCCTCTGCTTGATAGGCTGCTGTTGCTCCTCCAAATATGAAATCCTCAGGCAACTTATACATAATCGGATTCCTCCTTCAAAATGTTTGTTTAAGTAGTGGTATATTGTTTGTTTTTGTTATCTTTCGTTCATTGTAAACGGATACAATCAACCTGTCAACGATGTATTTTCTAAAATTAGGCAAATTACAGTGCAATACAAACATCTTATTGTTTGTATTTGTTTATTTATATTGACTGTATAAACTTGCATATGATAAGTTATGTTTAAAGTTTTGAGGTGAAAATATGTTGAAAAGAGAGCGTTTATTGAAAATAGTGGACATCGTCAACAAACAGGGAATCATAACAGTCAACGATATCATCCACGAATTGAACGTTTCAGATATGACAATCCGCAGAGATTTGGATGAATTAGAGAAGGCAGGTAAGCTTGTAAGGATACATGGCGGGGCACAAAGTATCACCCATGCAATGGATCAGGAGTTGTCCCACGTGGAAAAGCTAGATGTCCAGGTAGAGGAAAAAACACAGATTGCTGCACTAGCTGCTTCGGTCGTAAGCGATCGAGATACGGTTTTTCTTGGGCCAGGAACGACGATTGAACTGCTTGCCCGCCACTTACTTCATAAGAAAATCAGAATTATCACGAACAGCTATCCGGTATTCGAAATCCTAACCCAAAGCGACACAGCCGAGATTATGTTGATTGGCGGGGATTTTCGGAAGAATACCGGTACTTTCGTCGGACCGCTTGTAAATAGCAGCCTGCAAAAGCTCAATTTCACGAAAGCTTTCATCAGTGCAAACGGAGTTCATAATGAAGAGATATCTACCTACAGCATTGAAGAGGGTGAGGCTCATCAGATTGCGCTGAACAATTCCCGCAGCAAATACTTGCTTGTCGATCACACGAAATTCAATAGGGAAGATTTCTATGTATTCTACAACCTGCATGATATGGATTATTTGCTGACGGATGATAAGATACGTACTGACGTTCAGGCACATTACGAGCAATATGTAGAGATGCAATTACATAAAAGGCATAAGGAGGAATAGAAATGAAGGGTGTCATTTTCGATTTCAACGGCACTATGTTTTTGGATTCCCATTTACATGAGCAGGCTTGGTTCCATATGATTCGCAAATATGCTGCAGCAACCATAACAGATAAAGAAATTTTTACAAATATTCACGGTCGAACGAACAGCGAAATTTTAGGACATTTCATCAATAAAGAGCTCACAAAGGAAGATATCCAGAAACTATCCGATGAAAAGGAAAGTCTTTACCGAGAGCTATGTTTGCAAAATGAGAAAGATCTTGTACTGACTAAGGGCTTGGCGGAGGCTTTGGATCACCTGAAAGCACAGGATCTTCCTCGTACAATAGCGACAGCCACAGTGAAAGAAAATGTTTCCTTCTACTTCGATGTATTCAACCTGAACAGGTGGTTCGATTTCGAAACTGTTACTTTCGATGATGGCAGTTTCCCGGGAAAACCCGCTCCTGATATCTTCCTGATAGCAGCGAAAAAGCTAGGTCTCCAGCCAAACGAGTGCCTTGTAATCGAGGACGCCTTTTCAGGTCTTACTGCCGCGAAAAAAGCTGGAATCGGTACAGTTATTGCAATCGATCCTTTTGGTAAAAATCGTGATATCTTTGAACAGAACAAGCTTGGTTCTGGTGGCATTATTCAGGATTTTACAAATTTCCAAGAACTATTACTCGTTAAATAAAAGAACCCCCTCATCTAACTGACGAGGGGGTTCTTCCATCATGCTCGTGCTGTCTTGCCTAATTCTTCCCCAAGGCCAAAGTAATGACGGAAGTTGTAAATGAGCGGACTCCACTTACTCGGATCTATATGCTTACCCTCTTTTATAATGCCTTCCTGTGCATGGATGGCTGCAGCTTCCAGCTCTATAATCGCTATACTTTCCATATAATCTGGTTCTCTAATATGTCGTACTTCTGCTTCAATCTGCAGCGGGCATTCCGCAATAGCCTCTGCACTCACAACCGAGGAGGCTTTTCTCGTCAAACCAGCAGTGTGGAATTTATCTTTTACGTAGACGTATCCATACGCTGCTTTATCTGAAGGAACGGTCTCTTTACCGGTGCAAGCAGCAAGCCTTTCAACGTGCTGCCATAAATCAGGACTAGGAATATTCAGCACACATTCTCCTCTTCGCTGCAGATTCTCATACGCCTTTCCCGTTGTACCAAGGCCGATAACAAGAAAATGATCCAATGCCCAGGAAGAGGAAATTGGACTGATATTCGTCGTTCCATCCTCATTCACTGTCGTTAGCAGGACAACAGGGTTGCCATAATATAAAATTTTAGGATTAATTGTTTTGGTTTCCATCATCTTGCTTCTCTCCTTTCCATCTTTAGCTTAAAATAAAAATATTACGAGCGTCATCGAAATATGGATGTCAGGAAAGGAGAATGACTTTGCATCCTCAACATGTTGCAGCTGCTGCTAGCCTGCTTAGTGAACCGTCCCGAAGTATCATGCTCACTTACATGCTTGACGGCCGATTCCATACTTCAGGTGAACTGGCCCGTGCTGCCGGTATCACGCCGCAAACAGCCAGTTTTCACCTGAAAAAGCTAGAAGAAGCCGGTTTCCTTGGTCAGACCAAGCAGGGCCGCCACCGTTATTACGGACTAAAAGATCCTGCCATTGCAAAAGTAATCGAATCTCTGCTGACGATCACCCCGACAGCTCAAGTTTCCTCCTTAAAGCAGGCAACAGAAGACCAAGCTATCCGCTACGCAAGGACTTGCTATGACCATTTAGCTGGCTCACTTGGCATACTGGTTGCGAACGCTCTAGTTGATAGCGGCTATGTAATTCAAGATTGCGATCAATTCAACCTGACGGCTAACGGAGAAATCTTCTTTTCAAGCTTTGGTATCGACGTGGAAACAGCCCGAAGAAAAAGACGTTCATTCAGTCATTGCTGCTTGGACTGGAGCGAGCGCAAGCATCATGTCGCTGGCGCATTAGGAAGTGCCATGCTGGAACGCTTTCTGGAATTGGACTGGCTAAGAAGAAAGCCTGAATCGCGAGCACTCCTGCTTACTGAGACAGGGAGAACTGGGTTTGCTGAGGTATTCGGTTTGGACATTTCAAGCATACATAAAACACATGACAACAAGGTTTATTTACGATAGAATGTGCATAAGATAATAACGAAAAAAAGACCGTCTGGTGCTGGTAACACCAAACGGTCAAGCAATAGCAAGGATTCCTCAAAGGAATCGACCCACAGAAGAGCGAAAAAATAACCTACCCATCATGAGCTGTCACTCAAGGGTGGTTATTTTTTTTGGTTTTTATCAGACATAATCGCAACAACCAGCGTACCGAAAGAAATCATCAGCGTCAGCGTCTCGAATACTGTCAGAGGCATCACCTCCCTCCCTGGAGGGATAAGTGAGCCGACCACCCTTGAGTCCTCTATGCTATTGTCTGTCCATTATATCAAAGTAGGTATCAGGCTACATCTGTCTTTGGGTGCATAAGTATATTCGCTCAATCACTCAATAGGCAGTTCTAACTATTTTGGAAATTTTAACCTCAACATCTCCATATCGAATTTCTAAATGATATGATAATACATGTTTTTCCAATATGGAGATAAAAACGTGGAGGTTTTGTTAGATGATCAGCAATCAAGACTTGAAGAAAAAAGCATTGGATGGACTGGCAAATAACTGGGGAAAAGGTGTTGGGTCTGGAATACTATTATACGTAATCATTATTTTTATAGCCTTGGTGTTAAATGTATTCATTCTCCTTCTAACTTATCCTAGAGAAGAAGATTTAGCTCTGCTAATTACTATGGGTATAGTATACATAATTTGTTATACATTCTTTATGCCATTGTTTGTCGGAACGAGCTGGATGTACCTTCATCTTGTTCGCAAGGAACATGCACCGTTCTCTTTGATGTTCACGACCTTTAGGTACTTCCCTAAGCTATTTACAACTGGATTACTGAAAATGATCTTAGTAGCTCTTTGGTCCCTTCTGCTTATCATTCCTGGTATTTTAAGATATTACAGCTATTCTCAAACTATTTATATCTTAAAAGACGAACCTGATCTCAGTGCGATGGAAGCCATAAATGAAAGTAAGCGCCGCATGGAAGGTAAAAGAGGGAAATTATTCCTGATGCAGTTAAGCTTCATCGGCTGGTATCTGTTAGGCAGTTTTACAACAATTAGTCACCTTTGGTCATATCCATATTATAAAACGACTCGCGCTGGCTTTTACGAATCGTATATTAAACGAGAAAACCTAATCAAAGCAGAGGTTCAAAGCCGCTGAGATACGATTTGGAGGATGCTTATGAAACTTTTGACTGTTCCTTATATCAAACAGCGACCTGAACTGCCTTCCGGATGCGAAGTAACGGCGTTGGCAATGGCTCTGTCTTATTATGGAGAAGCTGTCGATAAACTATCATTAGCCCGGGAAATGCCCTTTGATAACACATCGGTAGAACGCAATGAAGATGGCACGATCCGCATATGGGGCGATCCGGAGGATGGTTTTGTCGGCGACCCGTTCGATAATGGTATTACAATCAATCCTAATCCGCTGAAACAAGCAGCCGATACGTATCGGTCCGGCAGTTTGGCATTGTATGGAGAGACATTCGACGTAATTGAAACCCATGTGTCAAATGCATGCCCTGTATTAGTCTGGTTCACCATTCATCATGACATGCCCACTCCCCGCATCTGGCACACTCCGGCTGGGAAGGTTGTTCAAGCACCCCGACCGCTGCATTGCATCGTTGTCACCGGTACGGATGACGACTACGTTTATTTCCATGACTGTGAATCAACAGAAAAAAGCGGCGAACATATAAAAGTAGAGAAAGCCCACTTTATACGTGTTTATGATGCAATGGGTAGACGGGCTCTCGTTATCACATGAAAAGACACGGTCTATGACCGTGTCTTATTCCATCGCCTCATATATTGCCTGGACTACTGGTCCATAATCGCCTGTAGCATATTCGTCACCTGCAAACAGATTACTGTTTGCTGCCGGATCAAGCACAGGCGTGTGCTTCTTATTCGTCAGCAGCACAATCCCTAGGTCATATTCCGGGTCGAGGATCGTTACTGTACCAGTCCAGCCCGTATGCCCATAAGCTGCATCACTTGCTAACGAACCGAACATCCAATCCATGGTCCCCTCATCCCCGTTCCTGCGCCAGCCAAGTCCATACGTTTCATTTGTAGGAGAAGCTGCCGTAAACGCCTCGATCACATCTTCATCAAAAAATCCCTGTTTGCCATACCCTCCGCCGTTCAGCATGACTTGCAGCAAAACAGCCATATCGTTCGTCGTCGAGAAGAGTCCCGCGTGACCGGATATACCATCCATTGCATAATAGCTCTTCTCATCATGCACTTCTCCGATTATCGTTTCCGTCCTGATATTCGGGAAAGAGAAATACCCATCTCTTGTGTTACCGAGCCGTTCTGTCGCAGCCACATCTTTTACCTTCACACCATTTTCCAATGGATTGAACAATGTATTTTTCAAACGAAGCGGCTCATAAAAGGTTTCTTCTACATACTTATCCAGTCGTTCTCCTGTCACGCGTTCCACTATGGCACCAAGGAGCATATAATCAATGTCGCTATACAGATGGTTTGTTCTTGGTTCATATTGGAGCGGAACTTTTGGCAGAAGTTCGATTGTTCGCTCTCGATCCTGTGAGTAAAAAGCTCCTGCTCTATCGGGATTATGAAACTCGATACTCGCCGGGAAACCTGCCTGGTGCTGCAGCAGATCTTGTATTAGGATTGTATCCTTCCCTTTTATCGCTGCATTTGCCTCATCCTTGAATTCCGGAATGTAATCACTGACCTTATCCGTCAACCTGATTTCTCCCTCACTGACCAGATGCTGCAGTGCAAAGTTGGTGGCGTACATTTTCGTATTGGAAGCCAGATCGTATAACGTATCCTTTTTGACTTTCTTTGGATGCGTAAGCTCTTCCAGTCCGTCGTACACTTGGCGGTAGCCGTAACGAGAATCCTTCACAATCTTTCCGTCTTTTATAATGATCAATGATGCACCCGGGAACCCATTTTGAATATCAGTTTCAATTAATTCATCCACTTTCGCTAAACCTTCCTTAGAGAATCCCGCTTCTTCAGCTCTCTTCGCCTTTTCCAAAGTTGGGTACTCATTGATGTTTGCCAATGCTTCCGTAGGGACAAATAATAGCAAGAACATAAGTGAGAAAATAGTCAACTGCTGACCAATACGTATCATCCGCGCTCCTCCTTCGTCTTGTCTACTGTTTCCCTTAAGTAAAAACAAATTCCTTCCTCTGTCCAAAAAACACGAAAAAAGCACTGCGGGATGCAGTGCTTAGACAGGTAAATGATCTGGTTATTCAATCAGTTCTTTGTTTTTCTGATAGGACCTTTTTAGTGATACATAATTAGTTAGGAATAGCAGTAATGCTGCAATGAAGGTTACCATCAGACCTTCTATCAAAGGAACTGACATCATGCCAAAGATATAAAGTGACGAAATGCCCGCACACATAATAAGGAGAAATGACGTTGATTTAATTACGATTACTTTCCTCTCTCGTCGATAAGCTTTTTCAGTCATGATTTCAGCGAACTCCATACCAGACAGTATATAACGAATCCAGATGTAAGCTATTGTCCCGAACAGCATCCATAGTAATACAAGAACACTATCTATAGGGAATGGATCAAAGCGGGATATGACTAGTAAGACAATCATCACCACTAGCTGCAGAATAGCTGCTTCCGCAAAGTAAACAAGCATATTCCTCCGCTTATATTCATCATCCGGCAGCAAAAAACGAACCCAAGTTTTCTCCATTTCACCTTACCTCCCAAAATAGATCATCCAGAGTCTTACCTAACGCTTTTGCAATCGCAATACAAAGCTGTAGTGTTGGATTATACTCTCCTTTTTCGATCAAACCGATTGTCTGCCTGGTGACCCGCACTTGCCTGGCCAGCTGTTCCTGTGTCATTTTCTGTTCCATTCTTGTAAACTTTACTTTGTTTTTCATAAATAAGATTCTCCTATGTAATATAAACATTACATTTGCAAGGTATATATTACATGTAAATCATCTTCCAGTCAATATAAAAACGCATGCCACAGCATGCGTTAATTGTCTTTCTTATTTTGAATAAGTTGCCAGATTATCAGTGAAAGGGAGAAAACAATAATAATCGAGAGTATGATGATAAGCTTACTTTCCTCGGCTATATCAATATACCGCAATATTACCTGTGGAATATAGAGAACTGATGGTACGATGACGGAAATCCAGGCTTTCCAATATAGTGCTGCTGCAATAAAAACAAAGCAAGCTGCAATGATTACTACTGTATTCATAAGCGGACTGATTGTTATCGCTGGTGTCTCAATAAAAAGATCTGTTAACATTATTCCCATGAACATCACTGCAGGAGCTATTCCCATTAGGAGATATAATGTTATAGTTACTTTCTTTGATACTTTATTGGCAGCTGTAAAACGATACAAACTAAACAATAAGAAGATGGTAACAATAAATACGATAGGATTTCCAATTAGCGCTAGAAGCGAATAACTTCTGTCATCTGCTATCGCTTTATTCATAATGAGATATGCGAAGGCATTCAACATAATAAGCGGTACAAATATAAGCCAAAATCGTCCATCCTTCTCCACTTCTGCTTCTATTTCTCTCATATATGCTTTTGGAGATTTCCCGATGATATGCACGATACTCTTTCCGTTCTGCTCCGCTTCATACAAATGATCTTCAAGCTCTTCCAGTAACTCACTTACTTCTTCTTCCTTTTTATTGCTAGCGAATAAATAAATCCGTAAATTTTCGAGAAACGCCTGACTTTCCTTGGATAATGTCACGATTGATTCCTCCTCAGAATGTTATCTACACTGGACGAGACCGCCGCCCATCTTTCCTTGAATTCATCTAGTTCTTCCTGACCCTCTGCTGTTAATTGATAATATTTCCGCTTTGGTCCACCTGACGGCAGTACCTTACTCGTCGTCGAGACAAGACCTTCTTTCTTCATGCGGAGCAATAGTGGATAAATACTGCCCTCACTAACCATTGTGAAGCCATATGAAGCTAGTTTTTCTACCATCTCATATCCGTACGTTTCACGCTCAGCAATGATGGCAAGCAGACAACCTTCCAGGATGCCTTTTAATAATTGACTGGATGACAATATTCGCTTCCTCCTCAACTATATTGTTTTACAAGATAGTTGGACTAAAAAAGAACCCACTACTTTGTTTTGCAAGGTAGTTAAATATTAACATAACACAACTGCCAAATCAACCATACTTTCCCATAAATGTGTGGTATGCTCAATAAAAATATAACGTATACATATTAAAAAGGCCGGGGGACAACTTATATGATTACTAATCAAATTCTGAAGCAGGATGCTTTGGACAGCCTAAGGGGCAACTGGGGGAAAAGTGTACTTGCAGTCTTCCTCTTCTCCGTGATTTCATTTACCATAAAGTTAATATCAAACTCTTGGTTTGGCTTTTCTATTGTGGTTGAAGAAGAAATTACTATTAAGGAAGAGACGCTCCGTTTTGTAAGAGATACTCTATTAGATTATGTGTTGCTTATGCCACTTTTTGCAGGAACAACTTGGCTATTCCAAAGCTTCGTCCAAGGAGATCGGCCTACCTTCGGCTTCATCTTTTCACCTTTCAAACGTTTCTGGCGGTATATGCTGACAGGACTGATTCTAACTGTCCTGCTGACTTTTTGGACCCTATTGTTGGTTGTACCGGGCATCATCAAATATCTAAGTTATTCCCAGACACTATATATTTTGCGGGAGAATCCACATTATTCTATTTTCGAGGCTATTCGGGAAAGTAAAGAAAAAATGCGCGGCAATAAGGGCAGGTTATTTTTGTTACAGCTCAGCTTTATCGGTTGGGCCCTATTGACAATACTAACCTTAGGCATCGGTGCGTTTTGGCTGGAACCATACTTCCGGACCACTATGGCAAGCTTCTATGAATTAAAAATAAAGCAGGCATCCTGAGGATGCCTGCTTTTTATTTATCACTCAAAATCAAATTCTATTTCCCACTGTTTCCGAAGCTGATCCATAATCTTCATGACATCTCTCGTATACGGTAATGTTACATGTGGAACATCCTTCTCGATAAGTTCCTTCATTGCTCTTACTTCATACTGCAACGCCTTCTCCGTCTCCCCTGCTTCTATTGTTTCTGTTTTGCCTTGCTCTATATAACAAACGGTAGCCTGTTGGGCTCGGGAGAATTTCTCCATATCAATGAATCCTTTTGTACCCATGACTGTAGCACGTTCTGGTGATTCCACCATAAAGGATAAAGTGATTGTAGCAAGCTGCCCTTTTTTATTCTTCAGTATAATTCCAGCCTGCTGGTCCACACCTGTCTCATGCTTCGTAACCGTGCTGATGACTTCATTTGGCTCATCCTGGATAAACATGCGAACAAATGACAAGGCATAGACTCCGATATCGAGGAGTGCTCCGCCTGCTAAATCGGGGTTGAAGAAACGATTTTTGGGATTATTTTCTTTTATACTATTGAAGTTCACACTCAGCGTCTGGATATCCCCAATTTTACCAGCACCGATCAATTGATGTAGTTCTTTATAGATCGGCATATGATAAATTGTCATTGCTTCTGCCACAATCAGTTGCTTCTCTGCTGCCAACGTAGTGATTTCATCAAGTTGATTGCCGTTCACTGTAATCGCTTTCTCAGCCAGCACATGTTTTCCATGCTTTAAGGCTTCTATGATTGTTTCATAATGAAAGGCGTGCGGCGTCGCTATGTATACAACATCTACTTCAGAATCATCCAGCACACCCTGGAATCCTTCATAAACTCTAGGTATATCGAATTTATCTGCAAATGCCTTCCCCTTTTCTTTGTTTCTTGCACCAACAGCCAGGATGGATTCCCCTTCTTTCTGTAATGCTTCCGCAAAATGATGTGCAATCGAACCTGGTCCTAGAATTCCCCACTTCATTATTTGTTCTCCCCATTTCTCTATTTTATTAGTGTAGGTATACCCGAAAAAGCCATGGATGCAGCATACTTCCATGGCTTCTTTCTTAGCTGTATATTTTCTTAGGTATTTTGATTACTTGATTACCGGAGACATATGGTGCAATATCGTATTGCTGGAAGACAAGGGCTATTCCTTCATCTGTAAAAAAGAACGCCGTTTTTTCATTTAGGTGGATGTCCTCTTTTTTCAAATCTGGATAGAATATCTCTGGTCTCGCCTTAGCGTAGGTGAAAACATAGTGCTGAACTTTCTTTAGCTGACTTGGTGTCTGCAGTACATCCGTCAAATAGACGCGTTTCTTTTCTTTCAAGTCGTAATTAAAGGATTCTACCGCAGTAGAGCCGTGCGCTCCTCCAGTAAAGATATAACTGCTCATCAAGATACTGAGCTTACGATCCGTATTATATTTGACTTCAAAATCAGTCTGAAAATCCGGGTCATATTTATACTTTTTGCCAGCCTCTATATTTTCCTTACGAGCTAATGCAGCTTTCTCAATATATGCCTGGAAGTCTTTGTTGATCATTCTTGTAAGCTTCGGTGTTCCCGCATGTTTTACTTGCGGGTATTTCAATTCTTCGATGTCATCGTAATACTCTGTTTCCACAATTACATTCTTTGTCGGTTGTGCTTGCGATGGGTGTGTAAAAGCAGAAAAAGCAAGCAGAAACACCAATACAACTATCGCTTTTTTCATCAGGTTCCCTCCACTGTTTCATCTTGTTTACAGTGTGTGCAGGGTGCCAATTATTTATGAGCAATAGAAATAGCGATATTATATTTTTTACATTAGGTGTAATGAATATCAACGCAGTTTAAAAGTGGAGAGAAGTAATTCGCAAGTTAAATTATCCCTTCTTATAAGGCTAAAAGCTTATTTTGAGTAGATTTATAACGACCAGGCTGCATTTAAAGTAGTTTCTTCAATTTTTTTTCATTCTTTTAAAAGGAAAACCCTACTCACTATTACTCACCAAATTAACCAACTGTTTTAAACTTCCTTTTGGGCTTATATGAGTCCTGGTTATGAGTAAAACTTAACCTCTTAAGAAGACATTCTACATATGATTAAGATTTCCCCCTACAATGTCACAAGCATTATTCATAAAAAAGTCCATTGTCTGCTAGGTAGACAATGGACTTTTTTTACATCTTACATTCGGTTAGAAAAGATTTTACAGACTTCAAGCAATGAACCTAACTGCAAATTCTTCGCAAACTACAAGCATTTCTGGTGAGAACCTCCGTCCGATCTCTTCCATTTCCTTTGTAAAGAAAGGCTCATGGACTGAACGCCAATAAGAAAGTGAACGATCACCTTCTCCTTCCTTATAGGCAAATGCTGCATCAACATCCTTATACGATTTCACTTCTACCCGAACAATTTCGATCACGGCATGAGGGTTTCCTGCACTATCAAGAATGACACTATGGAGACCCGGCTCAGGAATTGGCTCATTCTCTAATTCATATAGCAGATGATTAGAGGAGGTTGCCGTTTTGATTCCTTGAACGACCAAATCGGCCAGTTCGTCAGCTAGAGCATTATTTCCGCCGAAGCTCCAGGCCGTATAAGTTAGCGGTGCATCAGGATTTCCTTTCGTATAAGCTTCGTAATATGCTTTCACTTTCTCGTTATGGTCTGTCACTTCCGATTGATTCTCCTCTACATTTGCAGATGATATTGATATTATATATCTGCTTTCTAGTTGGATACTTAATTATCGTATTCGCCTGGAAATAATTTGACTGCTAGATTTCAAGTTGAGCTGAAGAAGCTCTGGCAATTTCTAAATCATGTGTAACCATGATAATTGTCTTACCGGCTTTGTTCATATCCAACAGCAGCTGAAAGATAGCATCCCTGTTTTTAATATCGAGGTTTCCTGTTGGTTCATCAGCAAATATATACTTGCAGTCCCTCGCAATGACTCGTGCAAGTGCAACTCGTTGCTGCTGACCTCCGCTTAACGTATAGACACGCTTCTTTTCATAACCGGAAAGGCCGACTTTCGCTAGGATTTCCTGTATTATTCTTTTTTTATTGTTAATCTTTTTATAAGCAATGGCCAAAAGGATATTCTTCTCTACCGTTTCGTTGTTAATCAAGGAGTAATTCTGAAATAAATAACCAAACTCATTCCTGCGCAGCAGCATTGTCTGTTTCGCATTGGGATTCTTAATCCCGTCGTACTCTATATCACCGCTATCCGGCTTTTCCAGAAGACTCAATAGATTAATTAAAGTTGTTTTTCCCCTGCCGCTCTCTCCTGTAATGGATAGGAACTCGCCGCTTTTCACTGTTAAAGAAAAATCATCAAATATGGTTTTCTCTTTAAATTTTTTCTTTAGATGAGTAGCTTTGATCATCTCTATGCCTCTCTTCTAAGTTTAGTATGCATATTAGCGGTATAATATTTGCTTAAGCCGATCACTAGCAGAGCATCAATTATTATCCCTCCGAATACAATAATGATTAGGGACGGTAATGATACAAACAATATCCCTATTAAAAGAATGCAATAACTCAAAAATTGCAATATCAACAGCGTTCTGTTCGTTCTGAAATACGAATAGCCGTGAATATTCTTCAATAACACTTCCATCTTATAGTTATAGAAGTGACATATTGTGAAGTAAACACTAGTGGTGAATGTAGCGATATATAATAGAATGATCGCCAATAGTAATAAATAATTGTCTGTTTTCAACTCTTGTATTT
The DNA here is from genome assembly GCF_040703035.1 of Terribacillus aidingensis. Lineage (NCBI taxonomy): Bacteria > Bacillati > Bacillota > Bacilli > Caryophanales > Bacillaceae > Terribacillus > Terribacillus aidingensis. Next base: position 3,386,999 of record NZ_CP159996.1, read on the forward strand.
CCTGCCCGTACTCGTCAAAGACCGAGATAACGGAATTAATTTGTGATGTAGCATCATGTTCGCCAGCGATCTCTTCTAATTTCTGAGTAGGTTCTGTTTGATCCGAATAAAAGAAATATGCCCGGGACAAGTAGCTCATGTAATAGGAAGCATCGAACTGCCCAGTATCTAATATGGCAATCGGATCTTTAATAAAGTAATCTCCTTCTCCTTTGTTAGCGGGGTTATACGTAAAGTATTCCTGGTTATCTCGTACATAGATGATATTTATACTTAAATCGTTCTTAGAGCTTTCGTCCAGTTCCTGACCTTTTGCTTCTCTATAAATGTTTCCAACTTCAACCTTCTGGAAATAGAAGTAGTCCAGGAAGTTCTGTTTAATTTCATCCTCTTTGTCTTTGAGAGCTGCAGGAACCAGCAAATTCGTGACAGAAGGGTCGGATACGATAGATCCTTCAATTTCTCCTGTCTCTGCACGTATCTTATTGAATTCCAAGTAGTTCTCATTTATAGTTATCGCTTTTCCATAAGGAGAAGTCGACGCATTCTGGTCATCTGTGTTCATTTCATATAAATAGCTTCCATTAGAGCTTATTTCATAGTTGCCTGCATCAATCAGAAAACCATCCAGTTCATTATTTAATTGATTATATACCTGCTTTAAGTTGTTATTCTGCCCACTTTCTATCGCTAGATCAACTTGTCCTGTGGAATACAATACCGTTTGGTACAAATTCTCTGTTTGATTCCATGTTTCGAGATTATTTTGGTACTCTTCCAGCGATTTCTTTGTTTGATCCAATTGCGACAGAGCGCCAACAGCTGCAATAAGAAATAAAATCTTCATTACATAACTGAGTGCCATCAACGTTTTATAAAGCCTCTTACCTTTCAAAGCCTCATATTCTTTCCCAAAGAAAAAGATTAAGCCTATAAGCAGGAACGTATAAAGAACTATTCCAACAAAGAGTACTACTGCCAATCCTGCGTACAGAAGCGTAAAGTCCACCAAATTCAGAATCTCTTTCTTCGTAACAATACGGAAGATCAGATATAGGATATAACTTGTTAAAACAGCCGCGACCAAAGGTGAAATAAGCTTTTTTACTAAGATAAAAGATATTCTGATATATGAGTAACCCATCACTTTATAAAGCATGATATGATCACTTCGGTTTATCAGGTAAAAGGAAATAACGCCAATCATAGAAAGAAGAATGATAAGCGGTGATATGAGAAAGGTCAGCGGCTGACTGATCACTACTGGGTCAATGCGTGCCTCTATCAGCTCAGAAGAAACGCCATCTTTTTGCAGCTGATCCAGCATGACAGATACGGAACCATCTTTATCATCTATGTAATAAATACCGCTTGCACTAGCCTGTTTCTGGTTATCTAAATTCCAGATGGATATAGCTATCGTACTTTCTCCAGAATGAAAAGATCCACTTTTATCATTGCTGGAATTATTAAGTCGATTCGTTATAAATTGTGCGGTGCCCTTATTGGGAAAATCACCGTCTATTGTATCAATACGGGACCCTAGTGAAGGATCAGTAGTGAATATTCTGATGGAATCCTGATTCACGAATACATATTTGGATATTTCCAAATCATATCGTTCTGCATATGATTCAAGTAAATCGTTAGGATTGCCCTCGTAATTAGTGAAATTCAATGCTGCCGCTGTTCTATCTTTATACAGTAAGTGATTAAACTTGTATTGCTCGAGTAAGTCATTCGTAACGTACAGGCTTATCAAAAGGAATAGAGAAGCTAAGAACCCTAAAATCGCTCTCACAATTTCACCTCATAAAATAATGCAAGAGTGATTACACCCTTGCATTATATCCTTGTATTTTTTACTTATAATCGTAGTAAGCCTTGTTTGTTCCCCAGAAACTCCAGTCCAAGTCAGCCTTGCTCCAAACATCTTGTGCTTTCCATCCTCCGTCATCGTGGTAGCCGGCACCATTAGTCACAGAGGCACGTCCTTCTTTTGTATAGTGCTTAAACTCAGAAACGACTCTGCCATCCCTTTTACCACGGATCCAGTACCCGCCAGATATTGCACCGGATTCTGCATTGATAGTGAATCCAGTTTGTGTGTCTTTCACATAGCTCTCTGTTACCCCTTGATCTGCTTTAATGACTTCAGAGTTGCCGTTCTCAGTGATTCCATTACTTGATGCTGAAACCCCACCAGAAATTCCACCTACAATCACACCTGCCAGCAGCACGCCTGTCAAACCTTTCTTGAACTTTGACACTTTCATCACCCCTTCATAAATTGTTAAATTATGTAATTACTAGGTGTGGTTTCATTATATAAGCATCTCGGCACAAAACAAGGTTTATCTCCCAAATATTTCAAAACGTTACTATTGTCTTTCTTTATATAACAGTTTTTTTCATTTCCCTTTAGAATTCAGCATTATATAACTAGTACCATTTGACCGGTGATTTCTATATCAAACCCGCTTGTTACTCGGCGTCAACCCTTCCTTCGTTACTTCTATCGTCCAGCATACAAAGGTACAGCTATCCCGCACAAAGTGTGATACCAAAACAGAGAGTAATTCCTGCACAAAAACACTGTCTTCCAATCTGCACAACATTTCATATAATGCTTGTCCATTAACATCCATCCTTGGGCATTCCAGCAGGCCATCCGTTGTCGCGAAAAGTCGATTCTTGCCTTTCCGCAACTGCCGCGTACCAGTTGTGTAAGTGGGAACCGGTAATGACCAGGCATTCTGCTGGCCGATCCATTCGTAAAAATGCCGGGTATTCTGTTCGTATTCACCCATTTCCGCTAATTCATTATGGAAGAGATAGAGGAGACAATCCCCTATTGATAACCACCAAATATACTCATCTTTTCGGAAGACAAAGAGACATGCAGTCTCTCCTTTAACTTTTCGACACGCTTCCAAGAAAGAAGGACGAGATAATTGATCTATGACGACTGCCGGTACTTGTCCAAATGCTGATGCTGCCTCGCAAGCTTTTCGTAACTCGGGCTCTGCCAGCAGAAAGGTTTCAGCAACTAACCTGCTACTATCTGCCGAATGATGCGCATCCATCAGCAGGACGAACTCCCAATTCTCTCCGGTGAACAACACTGCACCATCTTCGTTTTTCGTTTGACCGGCCTTGGTCATCCCGCCTAGTCTTCCCAACACAAGCCTCCCAAGTTTCTTCACATCGGTTTCATCCAGGAATGCATGTTGGTCACCTGTCCAGCTATACGTTTGCATGGAAATTCTCTTTCATAAAGCTCCGTAGTTTTGCTGAGACTTCCTTTATGTCCGACTCACCGCCAAAAGGAGCACCCGGCCAATCATAAACCTCCATCGGTCCCCAGTACCTTTCAGGAGTTCCGGCGTATCTGGGAATGATATGCATGTGAGCATGAGGCACAGAATTTCCGGAGACAAGTGTGTACACATGTTCTGCTTGCAGCGTTTCCTGTAATGCCTTGGCCGCTCGTTTCATTGCGATACCGAATGCTGCAGCCTCTTCCTCCGACATATCCCCGACTTGTGGGACATGGCGTTTCAAATTGAGCATGATATGACCAAGATAAGTTGGTTGTCCCTTTTTATCAATATGACTGATATAAATATAATCATCTTCAAAGATACAATCGCCGCTCACTTGCAAACGACCTGCATGCTTGTCACAGATAAAACAATTCTCCATAGTTCACTCCTCCTTATAAAAAAATGTCCATTATCTCCTAAAGAGACAATGGACATTGTGGTACCACTTTTTTCGGCGAGAAAGCAGCTCACCCTCAAAAGCTGATAACGGCTGCCAGCCGACCAGGCATTTCCTCCCGGGCACTCCCAGACGAGTTCGGATGCTTCCCTGACTGCCTTGCACCAACCAGCAGCTCTCTATGACAGTTCTCCACCCTACTGCTTCTGTTCCTTGCGTCTATCTATTCCAACAATTGCTTGCGATTGAACGTATTCCGGAACAAGAGATCCCGCTGATGATTGTTAACGAACATTCTGACGATATCACTTACACCCTTGAGATGGATCAGGCGATGACTGGTTACATATTTAATATCTCCATTGTTTAAATGGATAGACAATTCGCCTTCCCCGGTACCTTCTGTATAAAGGATATAATCGATGCTGTCATAGCTGGTCGTATCCAGATAAGCTGGTTTTATCAACGGTTTGTGCGTAAACAGGATTCGGTTCTGCGTGACGCCAAGGATGCCATTCCTCTCGTCGAGCTTACTTTGTACGTAGAGAAAAATCCGTTCATCTTCTTCTAGGTACATGGACAATTCCTTCAGATCTCTTTTTTGCCCCATTTTCCGCGTTCTCCTCACTTAATGTACTTGCTTCCAATCCTGATTCATACTTTCTAAATATATATCGCACTTCGGATTTTATGCAATAAAAAAATGCGGCAAATGCAACTCTTTTCTGTTTGTTATAAATCACCTATACTCTCCTACATTTTACCAGCCATTAGGAAGAAATGATACCTCTCATCTCCAATTTTTCCAGCCCTTCCTAGACTTTCTTCTAGGAGTTTAGGCTCTTTTCATTTCATTCCATATAGGGTTACGGTATGATATTTATGTCTTTATTTACTTATTTCTAGAAGACGATCTTGTTAAAAGAGAGGATGAAAGAAGTATATGAAACTGTTCCGTATTCCAGCTGCAGTACTGCTGATCGTGATCGCATTGACTTTATCCGCCTGCAGTAAGGACGAAAAAGCAGCAGATGAGCCAAAAACACCAGCAGCACAGGCAGCAGTTACAGAAGGAAACGAAGATACAGATGCATTGTCTGCCGATTTGACGGACACTGTGACAGCAGAAAACCCCTACTTCCCGGACCGCCTGACGAAAGATGCGGTTGCAGAGAAGGAAATGCTGGCTGAGCAGAACTTTGATCAGTCCGAAACTAATGACAGTCTGGAAGTGACCCTGAAAGGGATTCAATATACGAAACTGAAACCGGCAGATTCCTATGAGGAATCCTTCACCGGTTTCGAGGATCCGGAGAAAATCGTTGCGGCGACAGCGAAGCTGGAAGTGAAGAATGATGGAGAAAGTGCGGTTCCTTTGAAGGAAATGGGTGCTTTTCTTGAAACTCCAACATACCGGATCCTGAACCATAATGTTTTGGAAGCAGATTCTGGTGAGATCCAACCTGGCCAGACTTCGACCAAATATGTTGTCTTCCTCATGGATCAGGCAGATTACAAAGAAGAAGATTCCTTCTCCCTGCGTATCTCCAGTATCACTGACAAGGAAGAAGACTTGCTGGCTGCTGATTTGACATTTGATTTGCCCGAAGAATAAAAGAAGGAGCACACGCCTCAAGGCATGTGCTCCTTCTTTTGTTTATGATGCATGCAAATTAGCGATGAAGCTGTAGAACCGGTTGATATCTGTCAGGTTTCGATTGCACTTGGAGCTATCCCTGCAAACATAGTTCCCGCGTTTCACATACGTTCCTTGGCCGCGGCCAATAGGCTCTGCCATGAATAACCCTACACTCTCAAGCTTATTGCAGATGGTGCAAATCCCCGGCTGAGAGGATGGCGTGATCGTGCCGCGAGCGGCGATCATCCCACCTTCATGCGGAGCGACCATGTATTTTGCCTGCTGTCCCGAATCGTTCCACCCCAGATAGGATGTTTTCTCCCAATCAACTTCATCAAGTTTAGGTACATGCAAGTGCTTCACTTTCGGGAACAGCTTCCGAAGCTGCTGTTCTGTAACGACAGGAAATGGCTTAATGGATGGACGAAGCTGAGCCAAAAAGAGCTCTGCATCAATTTCATCCTGCACACCATGGATTCTTCCCAGCATTTCCGCTTCTTCCTCCGAAAGCTTCTCGAATCGGTTCATGATTTTCTCTTCAGCTAATGAGCGGAGTCCAAAAATAATGTCTATATCTTTGACAGCAGCTGAACTATTCACAAGCTGCTGCACCTGTTCTTTAATATTGTTGTACTGGTCATTCCGGATAAAGGCTTGCATGTGGACATCCCTCCGATTTAATCGCTTCCTATCATTTTAGCAGATATCGAGCTGGAAACAAAAAAACCGGTTCAGCTGAAGAAATAGCGAAATGCACGACTCAGCGTGGCAGGAACGACTGACGCATGATTTTCATCATCTGCGACGTAGTATGCAGTCTTTCCATCCATCACGCTCGGTAAACGATGATAGAGCGCCATTACATCTTCCACCATGAAGCCTTCCTTCTCCCCTACACCGATGAAGAGCTTGGAATCTTTAGCTTCGTTCAAAAAGGAATAAATATGCTTTTCATTCCACCAGATGGAAGGACTGATAGCCAGATAGCATTCGAAAGCTTCCGGTCGCTTGAACATGCTGTACAGCGCAAACAATCCACCCAAAGAATGACCGTACAGACATTGCTTATCCTGCTGAACATGATAGTTTTCCATGATTTTCGGCTGAAGCTCATCTATTAGCCAGTCCAGGAAAATTTCTGCCCCTCCATGCTTTCCAGTCGTTTTCCACTTCATCTTATCTGGATATGTATAAGCTGCTGCTGGAGGCGTAAAATCATAGAAACGTCGTTCTTTAATAACCGAACCTTCTGCATCTAGTGCTATCCCTACAACAATTGCCGGATCCACTCCAGTCTTGAGCATATTATGAGATTGATTACGTATGACATCAGCACCCAATCCAAAATAATAATTTCCATCCAGCATATAAATAACCGGATAACCTGCTTCTGATTGCGGGGGTTGATCTGGAATAAATAATTGCACACGATAATTTACCCCCGGCTCTTTTCCCGGAAGTACCCATTCCTCTGTCATGTTTTCAGCTCCTTTATTTGCTTTTTTCAAGCCTAGGCAAGTATAAAGATAGGTCGAAAGCGATTACATATTTAGTATTGATTATTAAAATCCACTATAACAAAACAAGGTGCTGATGCAAGAAATAAATGGAAACTAACTTCAAAAAGATTGCGCAGCTTGGTAACCTTCATAGTTAGTTTTTAGACTTATTCCATCTCGTCTTTCCTTATAACAAAAAAGCCCATCCATCAGGATGAGCTTATGGTTATCTAGTTTGGCCGTTGCCTTTCATAACGTACTTATACGTCGTTAATGCCGGTAATCCCATCGGTCCGCGAGCGTGAAGTTTTTGAGTGGAAATACCAATTTCAGCTCCGAATCCAAGAGCGTGGCCATCTGTAAAACGCGTCGATGCATTATGGTAAAGTGCTGCTGCGTCGACTGCTTGCATGAATTTACTTACCGCTTCTTCATCTTCAGAAATGATTGCCTCGGAATGCTTTGTACCATAACGGTCGATGTGCTCAATTGCTTCCTCTACTGAATCAACAACACGCACAGCAACATCAAGGCTAGAATATTCATTGGCCCAATCTGCTTCTGCCGCAGGTTTGCAGTCAGGCAAAAGCTGAACCGCTATGTCATCTCCATGTGTTTGAATGCCATTTTCCCTCAACGCTTGAACCAATGCATCCTTGTTTGTCTCGAGCCATTCCCGCTGAACAATCAACGTTTCCAATGCGTTACAAACTGCTGGACGATCCGTTTTGGCATTCAGGAAAGTGGAGATTGCCATATCAACTTGAGCAGTATTATCCACGTACATATGGCAGTTCCCTACACCTGTTTCCAAAACAGGTACAGTTGCAGAATCAACGACAGCCTGGATAAGCGATGCACCCCCACGAGGGATAAGAACATCGATGTGCTCCTTCATCGTAAAGAGCTTCGCCGTCTCCTTGCGATCAGTCGACTGGATAAGCTGCACTGCTTCCGCTGGAACTTTTGTCTGCTGGAGTGCATTTTTGATGACTTCTACTATTGCTGTATTCGTACGAATTGCAGATGAGCCGCCTTTCAAAACAATTGCATTGCCTGACTTAAGCGCCAAACCAGTCGCATCTGCTGTTACATTCGGACGAGCTTCATAGATCATACCGATGACGCCTAATGGCACCGTGATGCGGCTGACATGCAAGCCGTTTTCCAGTGTCCATTCGCTGACCACGTGATCAGTCGGATCCTCAAGATCAACTACTTCCTTCAATCCATTTGCAAAATCCTCGATACGTTCGCGGGTAAGCTTCAAACGATCAAGAAATGCGGCATCGAAACCTTTTTCTTCTCCTGCCTGCATATCTTCACCGTTAGCCTTCAGAATCACTTCATATTCCTTTTCCAAATGCTCTGCAACTGTAATCAACGCTTCATTTTTCTCAGCTGTTGTCAGGAGTGCAAGCTTCTTAGCTGCTGTTTTTGCTGCTATGGCTTGCTCCTCTACTGTTACTGCTTCTTTTATATGCTCCACGGTGCTCCTCCTTCTATCATCGAATTGGTACGGTATGCTCTAGTTCACAAACAAATGCTTCCTGATCGACTATCGTCTCTTCTATATTCCTTACCGGACTCGCTAATGCCTGCCAAAGTTCGGACGCAGCTTGATTCACGATGCCTAGACCGATCCGAGCTCCTGTTTCATCCAAAATGCGCACGACGTCACCTTGTTTGAAGTTTCCCTTGATGGCGCTGATATTATGAAATTCAACGGAATGTGGTGTCTGATCATTCATTTTCATGATGATTTCACCCACTGGTCCTGAATTGAAAGCAATCCACTGTTTCTTGCGATTCAGATAATCCGTATCCTGATCAGCTTCGAAGTATGTTCCTTCTGCTTCACCCAACACCGAGCGATAGATGATATCTTTTTCTGTTGCATCGCCAAGAAAACCTTTGATTCCAGATGCCATCGCAATCTTGAATGCATCCAGCTTGGACTTCATGCCGCCGGTTCCGACTGCACTGCCTGCATCCCCTGCGGCCGCCTCTATTTCCGGTGTGATGGCTTTCACCCGCTCAATGCGGGTTGCTTTCGGATTTTTGACTGGATTATCCGTATACAAACCATCAATGTCAGAAAGTACTGCTAGGAAATCCGCACCGACCAATCCGGCAACCTTTGCCGATAGTGTGTCATTATCTCCAAAGCGCAGTCTGTCGACTGTCACTGTATCGTTTTCGTTTATGATCGGGATGATGCCGCGATCAACCAAAACGTTTATTGTATTTCTAACATTATTATAACGGGTTTCGTCCGAGAAGTCGCCACGTGTAATCAAAATCTGCGATGCCACATAGCCATGGGACAAGAATAAATCCGAGTAGGCTTCCATCAGCAAGCCCTGTCCGATAGATGCAGCAGCTTGTTTTTCCGGCAATGATTTCGGTCTTTCCAGAAACCCTAGCTTGCGATAACCCGCTGCCACAGCGCCAGATGAAACAAGCAATACTTCATAGCCGTTGTCTTTCAGTTTCACGAGCTGCTCCACTAGTTTCTCAAGCTTCTTACGGCTGATTTCTCCATGCAGACTGGTCAATGAACTGCTTCCGATCTTGACGACAATACGTTTCGGTTTTGTTGCTTGAATAGAAATGATAACGTCCTCCAGTTTCCAGATTTTCATTAGCGAGTCAGCTGTTGTTTTTTTAGCTCCTCGCTGATAGCATTGGATCGTTCAGCTGCAGAAAGGATTGCCTTGGTCATCGCTTCTCCAGCACCACCATTATTCAGTGCTTCCAGTCCTGCTGCCGTTGTACCATTTGGCGACGTCACTTTTTTCCTTAAAGACTCCGGGTCTTCCTTCGTTTCTAATAGCATCTTAGCAGCACCGAGCATAGTCTGGGTTCCAATCTTCCTTGCTTGCTCTCGATCGAATCCTGCAGCTACACCAGTTTCCTCGAAATGCTCCATCAGTCTATAGAAATAGGCAGGTCCGCTGCCGGCCATTCCTGTGAAAACATCCATTTGATCTTCTGCAATAACAAAAGCCTCTCCAAAGGTCTTTACCAGTTCTGTGGCGAGTGTAAGCTGTTCTACAGATACATATTTTCCAGGTGCAATGGCTGTAGCCGATTCACCAATGGTACTGGACGTGTTAGGCATGATACGAACAACGGGTTGGTTTTCTGGCAGATAATGCTCGATTTGTTCATTCTGGATACCTGCTGCTACCGATATGACCAGCTGCCTTTCCTGAACCTTATCTTGCAAGTCGATCAATGCAGCGGTGATGTCCTTCGGCTTCATCACAAGTATGATGACATCCATACTGACCCAATCCACCTCAGCGTGAGGAATTCCGGTAATGGCATAACGCTCCTGCAGCTCACCCAGACGCTCCGAGTTCGTTCGATTTGTCACATAAACCTGCTCGTTATGCACGCTGTCTGACCCGTTCATTCCTGCAATCATTCCTTCTGCCATCGATCCTGCTCCGACATACAAAATCCGTTTGTTAGTTAAGATACCTAATCGCTCCTTTTGAGAAAGAATTTCGTTCCCTGTTAACAGTTATCTATGCTAACACTATAGGACTCCATGTCAAGGAATGTCACATCACAAAAGCCTGGCCTATCAGCGTTTCAGCCCCATGCACAAGAGAATGGAAACGCTTTATAAATTAATCAATGTTATGTTCAAGGAATGGTCATAATAACCTGCATTTCCCTACTTGTATGGGCGTGAAAATTGTCCTAAGCTTAGGCTTGTACTACTTCGCCTATTATTACATTTAAATATAGAAGAAAAGGAGTTGTCCTATATGGAGGCACAAAAGGAGCCGTCGGTGTCGAAGCAGAAACAACAGAAACGTCGGTCACTTTATCAGTCTGTCTGGCGCTGGCATTTCTATGCAGGTCTTATAATTATGCCATTCCTCATTATTCTGGCTATCACAGGCGGTGTTTATCTATTTAAACCTCAAATCGAAGCAGCCCTTTACAAGGACTATTATGAAGTCACACCGCAAACTACTGTCACAACTCCGTCCGAGCAAATTAATACAGTGGAAGCTGTGAATCCGAATGCAGCAGTGACGTCGTATCGTCCAAGTGACAGTCCAGACCGTTCTGCTGAGGTAGGTATTACAGAAGACGGTAAAGCTTATACCGTTTACGTAGACCCTTATGAAAATGTCATACTCGGTAAATTAGAAGACTCTTTCAAGCTCGTTAACGTATTTGAAAAAATTCATGGTGAGCTGCTGATGGGTACTTTCGGGGATCGTATTGTCGAGTGGGCAGCTTGCTGGGCGCTGATCTTGATCATTACTGGCGTTTACCTGGGCTGGCCTAAAATGAAAGGGAAATCGAAAATCTTTGGTGTTCTCATTCCGCGCTTGAACAAAGGGAAAAAACTACGGGCACGTGACTTGCACGTAGTGCCCGCATTCTGGATTTCGTTAGGTCTTCTGTTTCTGATTCTTACAGGACTGCCTTGGTCAGGATTATGGGGAAACAATTTCCAAACGCTTACCACTAATGCAGGTGTCGGCTATCCACCTTCTGTGTGGGTTGGTGATGCTCCTGCTTCTGATGTGAAAACAAAAGAAATCGCAGATGTGCCTTGGTCAGCTGAGAACTTGCCAGTTCCAATTTCAACAAATCAGCAATACACACAGCTATCTGTAGATGATGTTGTGTCGATAGCCGAAGCGGAAGGTGTAAAGCCGGGATATAATATCATGATTCCGCAAACGCAGGATGGCGTATTCACTTTATCTGCTTTCCCGCCGAAAGCTCGGGATGAAGTTACAATGCATATTGATCAGTATACTGGCGCTGTTTTGGCAGATTACCGCTATGACAATTATCATACGCTTGGTAAGATTATTGCTTATGGTATTACCATTCATAAAGGAACGGAATTCGGTATCTGGAATCAGATTATCGGATTGCTTGTTTTGATTGGCATTATAGGTATTGCTGTGAGCGGCTTCATCCTATGGCTCTCCCGCAAACCGGAAGGGAAGCTTGGCTCGCCGAAAGCACCGTCTGATAAAGTCATGAAAGGCGTTATCGTACTGATTATCATTCTTGGCATCATCTTCCCGCTTGTCGGAATCTCGATTATCGTCGTCTGGCTGTTTGACCGGTTTGTCATTCCGAGGGTGCCTGCACTGAAGAGGTTCTTTAATGCGTAAGAAAGGAGAAAAGCAGATGCGACTATTTAAAATTACGCCGTTGTTACTGACATTCTTTCTCCTTGCTGCATGCTCTGCCGATCCTGAAGCAGCTGACCATTACGCGAAACGGGAAGAAGTGAACGTGATCATTGAAGCTCCTGAATCCATCGAAGCAGATTCTGCTCCTAAAATAGATGTAAAGCTGTCACATGATGGGAAAGCACTTGAACAGGAAGCAACCGTCAACTTCCTTGTATGGAAAGATGAGAACAAAGCAGATGCAGAAACAATTCCTGCCTCATTGGATACAGACGGAACCTATCATCTGGAATATACCTTCCCATCTGATGGCGTATATTTTGTTAAAGCAGATGTAAAGGTCGATAATATCCATTTGATGCCGACGAAACAAATTCGCGTTGGAGAATTGACGCAAGAAGAGATAGAAAAGATAGAACAGGAACAAGAACAGAAAAAACAGGATGATAGTGGAAGCCACCATCATCATTAATAGTAAAAAGCCGTATTTCTTCTGGAATACGGCTTTTCTAATTGGAAATATCTGTTACGATAGTAACAGTGGCTTATTATTATGATGAAATGGTGACAAGCATGCAAAAACTGCAAACATATCTAGAGAAATTCGATTATATCTACTTTTCACTTATCATACTGCTCGGACTTGCAAGCCTAGTCAGTTTATATCAAGTACAACTCTTGCAAGGAGAATATTTTGTTCTGCAGCAAGTTGTCTGGTATGTAATTGGTTTAGGCGGCTGTTTTGTCGTGTCTTATTTTCTTGATCTCGATATACTGAAGCGTTTATCACTTTTTGTTTATCTTTTTTTCCTGCTGTTATTAGTAGGTATCTTGATTGCACCCTCCAGCATCTCCAAAGAAATCAATGAAGCATACGGCTGGTATACAATCGGCGGCTTTTCATTCCAGCCTGCTGAATCGATGAAAATCGGATTGATTCTGTATCTGGCACAAGTGATCAGTAAAGGGACGGATAGCTCTCCTACATTAAAGGAGGAAATACTGCTTGTCGGCAAACTGACAGTTATCACATTAATCCCTGTTGCTGTCGTCATGCAATTTCCAGACTTCGGTAATGCAATGGTTTATCTTGCTATTTACGGGGCGATGCTGCTTGTTTCCCGCGTCCGGATAAAAACGATACTGCTTATCTTCTCTGTTCCATTAACGATTGTACTTGCCTTAACCATTACATACTTCGTTGCGACTGATTTCTTCCTCGATCGGATACTCGGCATGCTGCCAAGCTATCAGGCAAGCCGTTTCTATGGCTGGCTGCAGCCAGAAAAATATACGATTTCCGGCTATCAGCTGAATCAATCGATCATGGCGATTGGTTCTGGTAATATGAGTGGCTACGAACATCTGCCACATGTGCCATACGCCTATTCAGATTTGATTTTCGCAGTCATAGGCGGCGTTTTCGGCTTTGTCGGAACAAGTCTTGTCCTGCTTCTTTACTTTATGCTCATTTATAAAATCGTCATGATTTCCCAGCGTTATCATGATTCATTCGGAACCTTGATTGGTGCAGGAATCGCTGGTTTCCTGACATTTCAGATATTCCAAAATGTCGGTATGAGTATCGGACTGATGCCCGTAACGGGACTTGGTTTGCCGCTTATCAGCTATGGAGGAAGTGCCCTCGTCATTACACTTGCATCTCTTGGATTGATCCTCAATATGCGTGTAAATACGATGACGTTTATGTTTGGAAACAAATAGCGTTTACTTCTGCAAACATGTGCGGTATATTATATCGTAATTACTACTATTAAGGTGAGTACATGCAGCATAAAAACTACTTAGCGCTAGCCCTGCCGCTGACCCTATCAACGATCACGACGCCATTGCTCGGTGTTGTTGATACAGCCGTTGTCGGCCAGCTTTCCAATGCTTCTTATATTGGCGGGGTCGCCATCGGTACGATTATATTCAATACGATGTACTGGCTTTTCGGATTCCTACGGGTAAGTACATCCGGGTTTGCCGCTCAGGCATCTGCCAGTCTCGATAAAGAAGAACATGTAATGGCGTTAATGCGTCCTTTCCTGGTCGCTTTTATTGTCGGCCTGCTATTCGTTCTTATACAGCAGCCGATCCTGCACTATTCCCTCTCCTTCCTAGGAGCGAGTGATGCCGTGAATAGCAGTGCTTCGGCTTACTTCTCAATCCGGATTTGGGGTGCGCCATTTGCGCTTGCTAACTATGTCATCCTTGGCTGGCTGATTGGCATGTCCTATATCAAAGCAACACTTGTTCTGCAGATAAGCACGAATGTGCTGAATATCATTCTTTGTATTCTTTCAGTTCATGTGTGGGATTTGGGAGTGGCTGGTGTAGGTACTTCTACGCTGATTGCCGAGATTTTCTCTTGTGTATTCGGCATTGTCCTGCTGCGCAAATACGCCGGCAGCATCTTGCAGCATCCATTCGTACAGGTCTTGCGACGTGCAGTCGATCCTAAACCGATGTGGCGAATGATGAAGGTCAACCGAGATTTATTCATTCGGACGATATGCTTACTTATTGTTTTTAACCTGTTTACAGCAAAAGGTGCTGCGTTTGGGGAAGATATGCTGGCAGCCAATGCCATCCTGATTCAGATTCACTATATGATGGCGTATTTCTTTGATGGCTTCGCTAATGCGTCCAGCATCGTGGCCGGTCGGGCGCTTGGGGAACGCAATGAAAAACTCTTTTCGCAATCTCTGCGTCTATCTCTGCAATGGGGGCTTGGTATCGGGGTGACGCTTGCGCTTCTGTTCCTTGCTGGCCAGGAGTGGATCTATCCTTTGTTCTCCGATCAGCAGCGCATTATCGAGCTGACTGGCTCCTATGCCAACTGGCTTGTTCTGTTTCCGATCGTCGCCAGCCTTGGCCTTGTCTATTATGGCGTTTTCACTGGCGTAACGGAAGTACGCTTTGTCCGCAACTCCATGATTCTTGCTGTCCTGCTTTACTTAGCGGCGCTTTATGCCCTGCAGCCACTCGGCAATCATGGACTATGGATCGCCTTCCTGCTGTTCAGTCTCGGTCGGTCCGTCTTCCTTATCATGTATGTACCAAAGCTGCGCCGGCTGTTTCAGCAGACGGCAGCAGCTTGACTCAGGCCTGATGGCCTCCGATTTTCGTACTGCGTTCAATTGTCATTCCGGCAGCTGTATGGCTGCTGGCACGCAGAATGGCGGTCGTACCAAAGCGCGCCCGAATCTGATCCATCGTCCGACTCAAATCCTTCTGCTTGCTTTTGTCCTCAAACAAGCTGAGCTGCGTTGCTTCTTCTTCGTATAAATTGGTCAGGGAGACAGACACCCGTCTGACTTCGTGGCCTTTTTGGTAGTACTCATGAAATAGTTCGAGGCAAAGCTTATACATATCCGTCGTCAGATTCGAAGGGCTCGTAAAGGAACGGGACCGGCTGAAGCCGCCGCCATGCTGACTGGCATACCCAACAGCCAGATGGACTGTATTGCCTTCCTTCCTATCTCGTCTTGCCCGTCTGCAGGCCTCCTCGCATAGCTCCAAGATGATGGTCGGAATCTCTTCGCCACGGTAATTACGCAGCAGTGTAATGCCGTGTCCGTAGCTTTTCTGCTCCTGTTTGACGAAATCACCGAGCACCTCGCTCTCATCGATTCCCCATGCATGCCAGTATAATTGCTCACCCATCACACCATACCGTTTCTTGAGATGCTCCAAGGAAGTATGAGCAAGATGCCCAAGCGTGACAATACCCATCCGATTCAAATTCCGCTGCATTCGTCGTCCAATCCCCCAAACATCCTGTATCGGGACCGGCCACAATAAGCGCGGCACATCCTGATAATGGCAAACAGCAATACCAGAGGTCTGTTTCTTTGCATGAATATCCATCACGACCTTGGCCAGGAACTTGTTATCTCCGATTCCAATGGCCGCCGTAACACCGAATTGCTCCAGGATATCCGCCTGCAGCTTGGCCGCTGTCTCCTCTGCAGTTCCATGCAGCTTTTCCGTGCCATCAAGTGTCACCCAGAATTCGTCGACAGAATAAACATGGATCGCTTCCATCGGCACATACTCATGCACTAGCTCGGTAATTGCCACCGAAACCTCCAAGTAATCCTTCATATGTGCTTCCGCAATGACGAGTTCCGGATCTTCCGGCAACTCGAAATAACGGCTCACATTGCTGACGCCATGCTTCTTCTTCAGCGCAGGACTAGCAGCGAGCACAATACTACCCGGCCGCTTCGTATCCCCGACCACTGCAAGCAGTGTCGTCATCGGATTAAGGCCGCGTTTAACGCATTCCACACTTGCATAGAAGCTCCGCATATCCACACACAATACCTCATGCTGCTGAAATCCGCTATAATCCATCTTTACCACCTCCAAAGGGAACAAATGTTCTTACTTTAGATTACCCGATTCGAGGCAGTTATAGTAGCTGTAATTTTTGGATAGGGAGGAAAAATGAAAAAAGATTGCTCTAAACAAACAATTATATCCCCTCTATTTAGCAATATAGTTATATAAAGGATACCAATTAGTTGTCAGAGGAGTTCATTATGAGGATTTGGTTGATTTTCATTATATAGTAGGAATCTTAATACAGAACAGCTTCCTTATGATTTGGTTCTAGAGGGACATATTAAATGGTTTTACCTAGCTATATTTATTAGTCAGCTGGGTGCTATATATTCAATGAAAGAGGATCAAAAAGACCAAGCAGCGCATTAACGGTTCTGCTAATAAATGAACTGCGTCCCAAGTAACCCTCAACTTTTGGGACGCAAAGAAGTAACCGGTATTTTTCTAGGTTTAACAATTCCACACTACTCTTATCAAATAAAGAAATGTTGCAGCGTCGTACGGATACCGGCTGCGTAAGGTGTTCCGCATACCTGACTATGCTTCTGTTTCGCCTCCTCTGTTGCATTAGCAACAAGGAAACCATTTCCTGCATATCGCAGCATTTCAAGGTCATTTCCACTGTCTCCAAAAGCATAGATCTGCGATGGCTCCACCATGCAATGATTTGCCAAGAACTGAACGGCCGCTCGTTTTCCAGTCCTTAACGGAATGAAATCCACATCATATGCCCCGTCTGGGTCTCCTGCCAGTGGATTGCATGCGTTCACATTCAATCCTACCTTAGCTGCAGCGGCTGCCTGCCTTATACGATGCATTACCTCAGCCAAATCATCTTCATTAGGAAAGTAATAATAGTTCTTTTTGTACGAGCTCTGCCCATGCATCGTCTGTGGCTGTAACGCTATCCCATCCAAAGAGAGCATATGAATCAAATCCTCTACAAGCTGATTGAATTCTTCTTGAACAGGTAAATGCTTTTTCCAATCGTATATCTCCTTTAGTTCTCCACCAGCTGTTAGTTGGTACAGTTCCGTTCCTAGATTAGCTGCAATGAAATGGGGCATATAAGTCAAATGTGCACGCTCCATTTTAGCAGCCAGGGAATTACAATCACTTCCGGTAACCCATGCAATCTTCACATGATACTGCCTGGAAATCTGATCTAGATAAAGTTCCATAGCATGCAGATCCTCCAGCTGCCCTTTCTCACAAGCATGAGGAAAATAAGTCTCATCAAAATCAAAACAAATAAGTGCCTTTGTGCTGTCGGTACTAGCAAAGCATTTTTTCACACTCATTATTCAACCACCTCCCTTCCTACCATAAGAGATGGGAACGTTCCCAGGTCAACAAGAAAACAGGTATGCTATGATAAAGCTACATTCAATGTCCAAGGAGCTGGTTGAATGCCTACTATAAACGACATCGCAAAGAAATGCGGTGTTTCCAAAAGTACTGTCTCTCGCGTATTAAATGGGCATCCTTATGTATCTGAACAGAAGCGGCAAAAGATCCTTTCTGCTATCGAGGAATCCGGATTCACCCCGAATAGCTTGGCTGTTCAATTTCGTAAGCGAAAAACCTCTGCCATAGGTATTCTCACACCTCAAGTCGATCATCCTTATTTCGCAGCATTGGTGCAATCATTATCGAATGCCTGTACAGCAAAAGGATGGAAAACCGTAATCTTTCAGACATTCGGTGATAAAAAACGTGAACTGGATGTATTCGCCAAGCTGAAACAGCGTGAACTGGACGCTATAATCGCAACTTCATCAGCACTGGAAGCTCCCCTTTTAGCCCGTTGCTTAGAAAACGGTCCAATACTTATTTGTAATGAGAAATACGAAATTGACACAACTGTATGCAGTCTAGATGAAGAGAGTGCCGCCTATAAATTGACCATGCATATGCTGCAAACAGGTAAGAAGCGACTCTTATTCTGCCTTGACCACACTTCCCCATCCCAAGAAGCTAGATATAAAGGTTTTCTAAATGCCTTAGCTGCGAGAAATCTAAAGGAAGGCGGGAAACGCATAGAAGGAATGGTATCAATTGAGGATGGTATTCGTTTGGGTACTGATTTATTTCATGATAAACAATTGCTCATAGATGGCATATTTGCTGGAAGCGACTTCGTTGCCGCTGGGATTCTGCATGCTGCCAAGCAGCATCAAATCGCTGTGCCAGAAAATTGCGCAGTTACTGGGTTTGATAACCATCCTATCTCTCAGATTACCGATCCTCCGCTGACCACCTATGATAATGAAATAGAGGCCATGGCACGAAAGACTGCAGAACAATTAGATATGCAGCTATCTGGTAACATTAATGTACCCAAACTATTTCAATGGCAAGGATATCTTGTACCGAGGCATTCCACGTAAAAAAGACCCGTGCTCTCTGCACGGGTCATCTTTTTATGCTTCTATCTTTTTAAAGAACTGTGGCAAATGCTCTTTATGAGCCTCCAACATTTCATCCATTATCTTCTTCGCTATCTCATCAGAAGGTACAAGCGGGTTGATTGTCATCGCAAGCAAAGCAGTGTTGTAATCACCTGTTACAGCTGCCTCAGCTCCAACACGCTCGAATGACTTGATTTGCTGAACAAGTCCGCGTACTGGTACTGGAAGGTCACCAATACCAATCGGTTTTGGACCATCTTTGGTAATGACACAGTTGATTTCGATAGCAGAATCGTTCGGGATGCTCTGGATAGCACCATTATTGATTGTGTTCACTGTCTGAATATCACGTTTGTCATTGTAGATGGAGTTGATCAGACTGCAAGCAGCATCACTGTAGTATGCACCGCCGCGTTTGGACAGCTGCTCAGGTTTCTCTGCAAGATTCGGATCTTTGTAAAGCTCGAACAAATCACGCTCAACGCCTTGCACGACCTCGGCACGTGTACCTTCGTTATCTGCTTCTTCAAGCTCTGCTTCAAGCATTTGCGAAGTCTTGTAGTAGTAACGGTGGTATGGACACGGGATAGCTTTCAAACCTTTGATGAAGCTAGGTTCCCAGTCAAGATTTTTGATGTTTCTCATCGTCATCTCTTTTTTATCGGCGCTTGTCATTTTATCCAGCACGGTATCCGTAACATTTTCTCCGTCCAAGTATACATTCAAGCCGAATACCATGTGATTCAGACCAGCAAAGTCGATGTGCACACGATCTCCATCGGCACCAAGCAGCTCTGCTACTTGCATCTTCATCATGATCGGCACGTTACATAAGCCGACGACATTTTTGATATTAGAGTAGCGAAGCACTGCTTCTGTTACCATACCAGCTGGGTTTGTGAAGTTCACAAGCCATGCATTCGGGCAAAGCTCCTCCATATCTTTACAAATATCAAGGATGACAGGAATAGTACGCAGACCTTTGAACAATCCGCCTGGTCCGTTCGTTTCCTGTCCGATTACATTATATTTCAATGGGATTCTTTCGTCTTTTGCTCGTGCGTCCAATAGTCCAACACGGAATTGTGTTGTAACAAAGTCTGCATCCTTCAAAGCTTCCCGGCGATCCAATGTCAAATGCACATCGATCGGCAAGCCTGCTTTTTCCACCATGCGCTTTGCCATATTTCCTACAATCTCAAGCTTTTCTTTCCCTGCTTCTACGTCCACGAGCCAAAGCTCTGTAATTGGCAATTCATCATAGCGTTTAATGAACCCTTCCACGATTTCCGGTGTGTAACTTGAACCTCCGCCGATTGTAACGATCTTCAATTTTCCCATGATTAGTGCCTCCTATATGGTTACATTTTTGATCTACAACCACAGCTTAAATGCTGGAATGCATCCCAGGTCAAGAACAAATTCGTAAGGAATTTGCAAACCGGTCCACCAAAGCTTACAAAACGTTCATTTTCCGCTAAAATAAAGGTAAGAAAGCGATTTCTAATGAGGTGAAGCACATGAGTAATATCAAACAGATTGCACAGATGGCTGGCGTTTCCCGCAGCACTGTTTCACGTGTCCTCAATCACCATCCCCATGTCCATGAAGATACTCGGCGCAAAGTCCAGCAAGTCATTGATAAACTAGACTATATTCAAAATAGCAATGCAGTCCAGCTGAAAAAAGGCAGGACCAATACTATTGGTGTCGTCTCGCCTTCCATCAGTCATTATTTTATGCAAATTGTTCAAGGTATCGCCGAAGCTGGCACCTCCTGCCAATATCAAACCTTACTTTACCAAACGAATGAAAAAGCCGATCAGGAATTGCAGGCATTGGAAATGCTGCGTCAAAAGCGCTTGGACGGACTGATCATCCTGCGCTGCGGATTAGATTGGGAGAAAGTTGCCACTTATACAAAGTACGGACCGATTATGACATGTGAGCCTCTGCAGCATCCACAGATCCAATCCATCTATATGAATCATTACGAAGGGTTCCAGCTTGGGCTTGAGCATTTGATCGAAAAAGGCTATAACCGCATTGCCTGTACAATAGGAAGAGCCGAAAGCCGAAACAGCCTGGAACGGAAGAAGGCTTTTGAGGATATATTGCAAACACATAACCTTCCCGTCCATCCCGAATGGATCTTAGATGAGACATTCACCGTCGATGACGGACGCAGGGCCTTGCAGGAGCTTTTAAACGGTAAGAATATGCCTGATGCGGTCATCCACGCCAGTGATTACGTTGCGGCCGGCATGGCTGCCGAAGCTCGGGCGCAGGGAATCAGCATTCCTGATGAGCTGGGCTTGGTAGGTTTCGAATCCGATCAAAGCGATGTTGCTGGACTGATGGAGCTGACTCATGTCCGCAATCCACTCAAGCAGATGGGAGCGGAAGCATTTCGTCGCATGCATGCGGTATTAACGGAAACACCTTATACACCAGCCGAACTTGGCTTCTCTCTGACAGAGCGTCAGTCTACTGCCAGAGGTGTTAAGCAAGTCCAGGTATGAGGCTATCAAAAAGTTTTATATAAGTAGAATCGTTCCACGTGCTAGGATAGTGCTATAGAGGTGATGATTGTGTTGATCTTAAGGCGAAATAACAGTGATTGGATTTTAGGTATATCCACCGTATTTATGATCGTTCTTGCCCTTGTCTCTTTGCTAATTGAATATGCTGTATCATCCATGCCATGACTAGTTAAAATAACAGCTATCACAAGGCAGAAAAGGGGTAGCTGATAAGCTACCCCTTTTCACTGAATTCCTTTATAAATCGGCGATGGCTCCTGACCATCTTTTCCGGCAGTTCATCAAGCGGGAAAAAGCCCAGCTGCATAGACTCTGCTTCATCCAGCATTAATTCTCCGTGAAACTTACTTGTCTGGTACACGATTGTCACATTGTAAAATTCATCACCATTCGCAGCTACGGCAAAATTATCTTTTCCGGAATACACATCAACCAGCTTCAATTCCTCCACTGTCAGTCCTGTTTCTTCCAGCACTTCCCTGGCAGCTGTCTGTTCAGCTGATTCACCAAGTTCCATCAATCCTCCAGGCAAGCCCCACGTTTCGGGCGGGTGGATTCGTTTCTGTAAAAGGACATGCTGCATTTCATCAAAAAGAAGGCATAATGCCCCAACTAATATGACAGGCTGATGCCCGACGTACTTCCGAAGATTCTCTACATAGTTCACAAGCACATCCCCTTTCTCTCGACAAGTTTACCAAATCTTACATATAGCCGATAGAATTCTTTAATCTTAATATGATACAGTAACTATATCAGAACAATCTAGGAGTGATCATATGGAAAAAATCATGTTCATACAAACCGGCTTCGGTGTCGATGTACACGGTCAAGACGTCACAAAAGCAGCGGTACGTGCAGTAGTCAATGCTATACATACAAATTCCATGCCTGGTATTACGAGCGTCCTGCCAGACAACGATTTGCATAATATGAAAGTAAATATCCGCTTGGCAGTCCCTGCTGATAAGGACAAGCTGGATATCGAGCAGGTCAAGGCCCGGATTCCATATGGTACTGTAACAGTAGAAGTAATCGATGGTGGTATGCTGACTACAAGCGCTATCTACTTAGAGGAGAAACAGGATAAAAACGATATGATGTATATCGTGAACGCTTCCGTCGAGACGGGATACTGAAATGATCGAGCACAAGATCTATAATATGGTGATGATACATAATGAGGATCAGGTGCTTCTGCTGGATCGTCAGCATGATGACTTCCGCGGATTCATCCCGCCTGGCGGGAAGGTGGACTTTCCTGAGAGTCTCACTGCAAGCGCAATTCGCGAGGTGAAGGAAGAGACAGGACTGGACGTATGGAATCTGGAGTATAAAGGCATACAGCACTACGTGAACGATGAACAAAATGTCCGTTATCTGATCTTCTATTATATAACTGAATCTTTTTCCGGCACACTGCTGACAGATTCCAGAGAAGGCAATCCATCATGGTTCCAGAATTCTGAAGCGATGGAACTGCCAATGCAGGATGTAGTCCGCACTGTCTTTCCGTTATTCTTCCAGGAAGGTACATTTGAATTGTACCTGCATGCTGAATCTGAAGCTTCTGATTACACGGAAGAAATACTGCATACATAAATACGGGGGAGCATATCAGCTTCCTCCCCCTTCTATTAATCAAAATACATACTGATATTCCATATATTGCAACTTCAATTCTATTGAATAAGATTAATAGATAGGTCTATTCTCTCATTTTTCTAGTAAAAGTAATATTTTCTGATTGCTTGTACTTTCCCAACTTTCCTCATCCTTCTACAAGTTTCCATATGTTTACGTTATTTTCCACTCTCTTGTTTCCCAACTTTATTGCCAACCCTGTCGGATTATGTGATGACATCTCACGAAAACCGCATTATTTCAATGTATACACCACTTCTCTTCCTTCCAAAGTACCATTGTAAATCTAACAGACTAGTCGCTATACTACCCTTTAAGGAAAACTTTACCTACATATCGAATCTGTTTTCCGACTATTTAAACTATTAGCACAGGGAGAGTGACTTGCTTGAAGAAGAATAAATGGATGGCTTCTGCGATGGCAGCAGTTATCGGATTTAGCACTTTTACATTATCATTTGTGCCAGCGCAGGAAGCCCAAGCCGAAGCAACTGTTGAAAAAACACCAGCTGTGACGTACTCGCCGAAAACTGCCCAAAGCGGCGGACCTTTCGACAGTGCAATTGCAAATGAGGATAAATTGATTGAATTGCTTAAAGAAGAAGGAAAGATCAGTAAGGATGCTACGGAAGCGGAAGCCCAGGAAGTATTGAATGCTTATCTAAAGGAACGGGAAGAAAAAAGCGCAGAAGCTGCTAAGCAGCCTTTGCCGGATGAGCTGAAAGAAGCTGCAATCGATGAAACAGTGGTTAGTGACACTGATAAGCAGAATGGCAATGCCGACAATGCTGCAAGTGCATCCAAAGAGAAAGACAAAGACAAAGGAAAAGGTAAGGATAAAGGTAAAAATAAGAAAGTAAATAACGTGAAGGAAGAAGAGTATGACGGAGAAGTGCGGGAAGACAAAGTACTCGTCCTCGCAATTGACTTCCCTGATTACCAGAACAGCTCTATCACACCGGAAGAAACGGATATGTGGTACGAAGATTATACACATGATCACTTCCAAAACATGATCTTTGGTGATGATGGCTATACTGGTCCGGATGGCCAGGAGTTCACTTCCATGAAGCAGTATTATGAGGCACAATCCGGCGGCAGCTATACTGTCGACGGAGAAATTGCCGGATGGTACACAGCAGATCATCCTGCAGCTTACTATGGTGCCAACGATCCTGCTCCAGATGGCAGTGATACTGCTGCGCGGGAATTGGTCTACGAAGCACTAACGAAGGCTGGACAAGATCCGAACGTCGACTTGAGCGAGTACGATCAGTGGGATCGCGATGACTATGATGGCGATGGCGTTTACCATGAGCCAGACGGTATCATCGACCACTTGATGGTCATTCACGCAGGTGTCGGTGAAGAAGCGGGCGGCGGAAGCCTTGGCGGCGATGCAATCTGGTCTCACCGCTGGAATCTTGGCGGTCTTGTTGCAGTCCCTGGCGGAAGCTCCACTAGTGACCGCTTTGACGGACAGCTTGCTGCTTACGACTATACAATTGAACCGGAAGACGGAGCTATGGGGGTATTCGCGCATGAATACGGCCATGACCTAGGCTTGCCGGATGAGTATGATACGAACTATACCGGCCAAGGGGAAGCGGTTGCTTATTGGTCCATCATGGCAAGCGGAAGCTGGGCTGGTGATGTACCTGGAACAGAGCCATCTGGATTCAGTGCCTATGCGAAGGAATATCTGCAAAACGCACATGGCGGCAACTGGCTGAGCGGTACGACGATCGAAGCAGAGGACTTGGATGGAGATAAAGTAGAACTGCTGCTGGACGAAGCTGTGACAAAAGGTACGAACAACGATGTAATTCGTGTAAACCTGCCTGATAAAGAGACCGAAGTCACAAAACCTGCAAGCGGCACGTATGCTTACTTCAGTGGTAAAGGCAATAATGTTGATAACAGCATGACAACGACTGTTGATTTGACCAGTGCCTCTTCTGCTGAACTGACATTCAAGACTTGGTATGATATTGAACAAGATTGGGATTATGCCTCTGTCAAAGTGAACGGGGAAACTGTTCCTGGCAGCATTACGACTACAGAAAATCCGAACGAACAGAATCCTGGTGATGGTATCACTGGTACATCTGATGGCTGGGTGGATGCTACCTTTGATTTGAGTGCTTATGCTGGCCAGGAAATAGAGCTTTCCTTGAACTATTGGACGGATGTAGCTGTAAACAACGCTGGATTCTACGTGGATGACATCCAAGTGACAGCTGATGGCAGCTCTGTCCTGACAGACGATGCTGAAGCTGACAGTAGTTTTGAGCTAGCTGGATTCGCACAAGATAAAGGTGTTTCCCTTTCCGAGCACTACTACTTGCTGGAATGGCGTACGCATAATGGCGTTGATATCGGCCTTGACCATATCCGCCGTGGTGACAGCTTGATGAGCTACAATACCGGTCTTCTAGTCTGGTACGTCGATAATTCTTATGACAACAACTGGACTGGGACACATCCGGGTGAAGGCTTCCTAGGTGTAGTGGATGCCGATCAGAAGGCACTTTACTGGAGTGATAAATCAGTAGCTTCCACTCGTTATCAAATTCATGATGCTGCCTTCAGCAAAGATAAATCTGAGAAGATGTTCCTCGATTATCGTGCTACGAATGGCTTGACGCTGAAAGATAATCACACAAAGAGCTATGATAAGTTCAAGGATGATAAAACTTATTTGAATAAAGCCCTTCCTGACGCTGGACGTAACGTTCCAGAGTATGGACTTGAGTTTGAGGTCAAAGAAGACAGCCCGGATGGTACAGTAGGGAAGATTGAAATTTCCCGCTAAGATTAATAGCAAAGAAGGAACCCGTTCATTTACGGGTTCCTTCTTTTTTTAGGTAGCAGCACTCGGAAGATAGTGCCTTTGCCTTCTTCACTCTCCACTTCTATCGTACCATGGTGCGCTTTGACGATAGAATGGCTGATGGATAGACCAAGACCCGCACCGCCTTGCTGGCGTGTGCGTGAACTGTCACTTCGATAAAATCGATCGAACACGTGGGAAAGATGCGCTTTTGGTATACCAGAACCATTATCTTTCACGACGATCTCAGCAACATGTTCTGTTGCCCCAAGGATGATATCGATTTCTCCATGCTCTGCGTCTGTATGCTGGACTGCATTATAAAACAGATTTAATAACACTTGTTTCAATTTATCTTTATCAGCAGCTATTATCTGATGCTCAGACACCGAAAACTGTACTTTCCTGCTGCCGGCAAGCATATCAAAATGCGGCATCATTTCCTCCAGTACAGTACTTACCTCCAGATCCTGCAGCTGCATATCCTCAGACTGATCCAGCTTGGTGAGTAAAAGCAAATCCTCTACCAGCTTCTTGATCCGCTTCGATTCCTTGAGCATGCTTTCAAGGGCTGGATAGAGCTGGGCTGGGTTATCTGCAGCTCCTCGAAGCAGTACCTCCAAAAACCCGTGAATGGAAGTAAGCGGCGTTCGCAGTTCATGAGATGCATCCGCAATGAACTGTTGCATTAGTTCTTTTGCTTCCCGTTCCGACTTGAACGAGCTGTCGATTCTCTCCACCATTTGATTGAAGGCGACTGTAAGCCGTTTGATTTCGATTTGCTCAGATTCCTCTTCCATCCGCTCGGACAAATTCTCCGCATTCGTCCGCTCTACCCTTCTGATTATCCGATGCAGCGGATCGAGCGCTTTTTTGATCACTCGTGTGTAAAGCAGGATGCCTGCAGCCAATGCCACGATAGCCAGCAGGAAAAATACCTGCAGCTGCCCATTGATGACATCGTTGATCGAAGCGGTCTCCGTCCCTGCCTGTAAATAACCGCTAATATCGCCGAACCGTCTGTCAGCGACAATGACAACGAGCTGCTCATTGCCGTCTTCATCTTCCGTCACGATGTATCTGGCGGACTTATCATCCCTGCTGTTCATATACTTGCGAAGCTCTTCCTGCTCCAAGCGCGGACTCGATAAGCCGTTCTCCTCTGATAAATCTGTGTAGTTACCAGATGTATCGATTCTGGCTAAAGAACGATCGAATAGAAATGGCTGATGCATATTATCATTTTGTTCAAGCAATGCTGGCGGAAGCGAATGCAGCTGTGACTGCATCGCATCTGCCTCATTCTGATATAGGAAATCTTTCATCAAGAAGTATTGTAAGATACCGACGACTGTCAGGATAATGGCAAGAATAAGACAGGATAACGCAACAATCTGCTTATTCAAGGTTCTTGGCTTTAATCTGGGTATTCGCTTCATCTGACATCCAGGCGATAGCCTGCCCCCCGGATTGTGCGAATCAGCTGCCGATCTTTATCGTGGAGCTTTTCCCGCAGAGAACGGATATACACTTCTACAATATTTTCTTCTCCGCCAAATGCATATCCCCATACTTTATCGAGGATAAGTGCCTTGCTGAGCACAATCCCTTGGTTCATAGCAAGGTATTTTAACAGCTCATACTCTGTCGGAGAAAGCTGCAGCAGCTCTTCCTCCAAGTAGATTTCCTTTCGGCGGTCATCTATTCGTAAAGGCCCCGCTACAAGGGAATCGCCCAGTTCCGGAAATTGATTGCGAATCCGTGCCTGCATTCTGGCTAGCAGTTCTTCAAAACTGAACGGTTTGACCAAGTAGTCATCCGCACCACCATTCAATCCTTTCACACGATCGTCCACTTGATCCCTTGCTGTCAGCATAATGATAGAAAGCTTCCGTCCTTTCTTTTTCAGCATCCGGCACACCTCAAAGCCATCCATCCCCGGCATCATGACATCTAATATGATGATATGTGGCTCGAACTGATCTGCTTTGGCAATAGCCTGCATACCATCAGCTGCACTCTCAACAATATAGCCTTCATTTTGCAATCCAAGCATCAGGAACTGTGTGATTGTCTGTTCATCATCGACGACTAATACTTTTATGTTCTCCATTCTGTCATCCATTCTTCTTTTTTTCTTTATTATGGAACAACTAGCTGAAAAACAGCTGAAGATTCCCGATTTTTTCACTTTCAGCAAATCTTCAGCTAGCTTTCAAGTACACTTCAGCACGTGCCCCCATACTAGCAATTAGCAGGTCGGGCGTGGTTCAGAAGCATTATAGCATGCCTGGAAAAAGTAAAGGAGATGGCAAAATGAATTTCTTGAAACGTGCTTTCTGGAGCATGAAAGCAAAAAAAGGAAAGACCTTATTACAATTGGTGGTTTTCACCGTCATATGTGTATTCGTACTATCGGGGCTTACAATTCAATCAGCAGCCAAGGCATCCAGTGAATTGGCAAGACAGGAGCTGGGTGGCTCTGTCACACTGCAAGTCGACCGGGAAGCAGCGATGGAGAAGCAGCAGAGTGAGCAAAGCGAGTCAGACGGCCCGCCGCAGTTCACCAGCACACCAATCAGTCTGGATGACGCAGAGTCAATCGCAGCTTTAGATCATGTGAAGAGCTACAACTATTCTGTTTCAGCTTCTGCTAATGCGGAAGACTTCGATATTATCGAAAGCAGCACATCCACAGACAGCAGTGACACAGAAAGTGAACAGGCTCCTGGCGGTGACCAAGGCCGCGGCGGTATGGTTCAAGCAGATCTTACCGTAAACGGTACGCTGACCAGTGATGAAGCAGATAGCTTCAGTGATGGCGAAGCAGAAATCGTAGACGGACGAGGAATTGAAGAATCAGACGCTGGCAGCAACGTTGCTGTCATCGAGCAGACACTTGCCGAGGAAAATGATCTAGCCATTGGGGATACAATCAATATCAGCGCTGCTAGTGATGAAGATACAACACAAGAGCTGGAAATTATCGGTATTTACGAAACAAGTTCAGCAGGAAGCGACCAAGCAATGAACTTCTCCTTCCTGAATCCGTATAACACGATTTATGTTCCATATACAGCAGCTAATACGCTAAAAGGTGAAGACTATACGGATACAGTAGAATCTGTAACGTATCAAATGGACGATGCTGAAAACATCGATGCATTCATTGCCGCAGCAGAGAAAACGGATGTCGACTTCGACGTGTATCAACTGGATGCAAACGATGATCTGTACCAGCAAATGGTTGGACCAATCGAAAACGTTGCTAGTTTTGCGAAAAACATCGTCTATCTTGTAACCATTGCAGGTGCGATTATCCTTGCATTGATCGTTATGCTATCCATCCGGGAGCGTAAATATGAAATGGGTGTGCTTATGGCGATCGGTGAGAAGAAATGGAAGCTGGCAGGACAGTTCATTACAGAAATCTTTGTGATTGCCATTGTCGCGGTCGGATTGTCTTCCATATTCGGAAATCCGATTGCGAACGTACTAGGTAACCAGCTGTTAGATCAGCAAACAACGGCATCTGCCGAGACTGCATCTACGTCCATGCAGCAAGGACCTGGCGGTGGTGGTATGATGGGCGGCGGTGGCCCAGGACAAGCTGTCTCTGATGCATTCAGTCAGCCAAGTGAAGCAATCAGCAGTCTGAATATTAATGTGACATGGGAAAATATCTTGATACTTGGCGGTATCGGATTGGCTGTAGCCATCATTGCAGCACTTATCCCATCCATCTCGATCCTTCGACTTCAGCCGAAAAACATTTTGACGAAACAAGAATAGAAAGCAGGGGTAAACATGACAGCACCATTATTGGCATTCAAAAACGTTGGTTACTGGTACACGGATAAACAAAATCCGTTGTTCCAATCTGTGAATATCGACTTTTATAAAAACACCTTCTATACAATCACTGGTACATCCGGATCGGGCAAGACCACCTTCCTGTCTTTGGCAGGAGGGCTGGACAAAGCTAAGGAAGGAGACATCGAATATGACGGGAAATCGATCCGCAAAATGGGGCTCGGCAAATTCCGCCACGATTATGTCTCGATTATTTTCCAGTCTTATAATCTGATTCCTTACATGACAGCTTATCAAAATATTGCTTCGGCTATGGCTATCACCGGGAAAAAAGTGGAGAACCAAGAAGACTATATCTTAAAAATGCTGACAAAGGTCGGCATCTCCGAGGAGCAAGCGAAGCAGCGTGTTCTGACGCTCAGCGGCGGGCAGCAGCAGCGTGTGGCCATCACACGGGCTTTCTGCTGTGACACCGATTTGATAGTAGCAGATGAGCCTACTGGGAACCTGGACGATAAGACTTCCAAGGAAATTGTAAAGCTCTTTACCGACCTCGCTCACCAGGAGAACAAATGCGTCATCATGGTTACACATGATCCGCAAATCGCAGCCCAATCTGATGTGACGATTCAGCTATCCAATGGCAGTTTCCGTATGCTGCAGCATGTATAAGAACAGCACAAAAAATGCGTATCCATTAGAGGATACGCGTTTTTTTATTTTCGTTTCAGCTTGTAACCAACCGAGAGAATGATCACCCAAATCGGCAGTATAAACAGCGCCAGACGGTAATCCGGTATAAAGCCCATTATCACAATTACTGCTACTAAGAATACCAGAACCATATAGTTGGCAATCGGATATAATGGCATTTTGAAAGATAGCTTACTTACTGCAGTCTTTCCTATCCGCTTCCGAAAAGCTAAATGGATGATGACAATCATGATCCAGTTGATAATTACAGCGATTGTCGCAATCGCCATCAGATAACTGAACACTTTTTCAGGAAACAGGTAGTTTACGATGACTGCTATCGCTGCAACCCCTGATGATACAAAGATCGCCGCTACTGGGGCTCCTGTCCGTTTACCAACTTTACCCAAGAACTTCGGTGCATTCCCTTGCTTTGCCAAGGAGTGCAGCATACGTCCGTTGCTGTAAAGACTGCTGTTATGC
This sequence comes from Terribacillus aidingensis, assembly GCF_040703035.1. NCBI lineage: Bacteria > Bacillati > Bacillota > Bacilli > Caryophanales > Bacillaceae > Terribacillus > Terribacillus aidingensis. The sequence continues at coordinate 3,417,819 of NZ_CP159996.1, forward strand.
GCAGATACCGCAGCAGTCAGAACGACCAAATTCAGAATACCTGCAGCAGCCGGAATTCCGACGCCATCAAATATCTGTACGAACGGACTGCTTTGACCATCGATTTGATTCCAAGGAAAGACAGACATGATAACAAGCAATGCACCTACATAGAAAATCAATATCCGATAAACAACTTGATTAATTGCTTTCGGTATCGTCTTCTTTGGAGTATCCACTTCACCTGCTGTAATTCCCACCAATTCAACCCCGCCGAAACTGAACATGACAAGGACAAGGGATAAGATTACGCCAGTCCATCCATTCGGCATGAAGCCGCCCTCATCAAACAAGTTAGAGAAGCCGGTCGGTACGCCGCCGTTCCCAATACCAGTGAAGATTATAAGCAAGCCAAGAACTATCATCCCGATAATTGCGATAACTTTGATGATGGCAAAGTAAAATTCGAACTCACCATACAATTTGACACTCAAAAGGTTGATAAATGTAATCAAGACCAGAAAACCGAATGCCGTGACCCAAGTAGGGATACTCGGGAACCAATACTGTACATAGATACCGACGACTGTCAGCTCCGCCATGCTCACTGCCACATAATTGAACCAATAATTCCAGCCGGAAACAAATCCGAAGAAATTGCCTAAATTCTGATAAGCGTAGTAACTGATGGAACCAGAGTTTGGAGAATCTACAGAAAGCTCACCTAGTGCCCGCATGATGAAGAAAATCATGATACCGCCGACTAAGTACGCAAGTGCAATTGCAGGCCCAGCCAGTCCGATCGATGAAGCAGAACCATAAAACAAACCTGTTCCGATTGCTCCGCCAAGTGCAATCATCTGCACATGACGATTTTTCAAACCTTTGTGTAAATCATTTGATGCTCGATCATTTCTTGCCATGTCTATGCCCCTTGCTAACTATTCTTCCATTGTTCTAGTCTGCTTTTGTGAAGACACCGAATGCTTTGCCGATCGGAAGGACTGTCTGTCCATAATGACCGTTCAGCACTGCAGCAGCAGAACCATAGAAAGATAATAGTGAAATAATTAATTCTGCAACGCCCGCAAGCGTATGTGTTATTCCATATGCTATATCAAAAGAACTTAAAGATAAACCGATAAATAGAAAATCAATTGCTACAAATATAAAAAATAGTACTTTATGTGTCCCCATAGCACCAACTGTCATAAAAAGACTGAATATAAGATATCCAATAAAAGCTACACCTAATTGGCGGCTGTCTGCGGCGGTTTGCAGGTTTTCCCCAAAAGCACCAAGCTGAATGAGCCAGCTCATGCCAACACCGAACCAAAACAAACCGAAAGCACCAAATGCTGTTGCCCCAAAGATATTATTGTGTTTAAAGTCCTGAGCGGAAGCAATCAGCTGTGCAATGCCTCCTAAAAAGAATGCCCATGGCAGAACCATAGAAAGTCCTTCCGTCAAACCAAGTTTTTGCGAAGATGCTACTAATGTGACCATTGCTAGTCCGAATAATCCTAATGCGCTAGGATCGGCAGTCAGCACCTTGACTGTCTTTGTTGTTTCCAAATCTTTTTCCCCTTTCTGGATGCTTCTGCATAAATGATAAAATCGGGGTCCCCTAGAAGTTTATTGCAAGAAAATTTAGTATAATTAATAAGTCCGACTTATCTAAATACAGAAGATTTTCTAATCATACACATTTTACAGGGGAGAATCCAGTCTATGAATATTTTTACAATTAAAGAAATGACAATTACATCCTTACAAACTGATTTAGCAGCTGGAAACATTACATCAGTTCAGTTAGTCCAGACTTATCTGGAGCGTATTGCAACGGCAGATTCCTGCGAAGAAGGCACAAATAGTGTATTGGAAATCAATCCGGATGCCTTATTTATTGCCGAACAGATGGATTTGGAAAGAAAAGAATCAAAACTGCGCGGACCGCTTCATGGTATTCCTGTACTTATTAAAGACAATATAGATACAGCAGACGGTATGCATACAAGCGCCGGTACGTTAGTTCTTGCTGATAACTTTGCTAAGCAGGATGCTTTTATCGTCAGAAAGCTGCGGGAAGCAGGAGCTATTATTATAGGGAAGGTCAATATGACAGAATGGGCTAATTTTATGTCAGAGCCGATGCCGAATGGTTTCAGCGGACGCGGAGGCCAAGTGCGAAACCCTTATGGCAGCTTTGATGTCGGTGGTTCCAGTTCCGGGACTGGTGCAGCTATTGCGAACAATCTAGCTGTGGTTGGCATAGGAACAGAAACGAGCGGCTCTATTCTCAGCCCTTCAAGCAGTAATTCATTAGTCGGAATCAAACCTACGGTCGGGCTAGTATCGCGCAAAGGAATCATTCCGATTGCTCACAGTCAAGATACTGCTGGACCAATGACAAGGACAGTTCAGGATGCAGCCCTCCTGCTGCAAGTGATTGCCGGCAGGGATGAAGCAGATCCGGCCACTCTCTTTGCTCCATCTCTTCCGGATTACACTGCGTATATTCGAACGGAAGGATTGAAGGGAAAACGCCTTGGTATAGACGGAGTAACGCTGGATAATCTTGCCCCCGAGAAACGCGAGCTAATGGAGAAAGCTTTTACTGCACTGCGTGAGCAAGGGGCAGAACTTATCAACGTAAAAGTCCCGGAGATAACGAGGGAATCCAGTGTTCTGTATCATGAATTCAAGCATGGTGTGAATCGATACTTACGAACAGTCTCATCCCATTTGCCCGCTCATACATTAAAAGAAGTGATTGAATGGAACCGCATCAACACCGAGACTGCACTCCAGCACGGTCAAGATATTCTTGAAGCTTCTGAGAAAACAGATGGCACATTAAAACAAGCAGACTATCTGCAAGATCGGTTAGCTGACATACGGCAATCCCGCACAGAAGGTCTCGATCGCGTTATGGCTGATGGGAAGCTCGATGCGATCATCTTCCCTAGCTATTATGGATGCGATATTGCTGCCAAAGCAGGATATCCTTCTATTACTGTACCTGCTGGATACACAGAGGCTGGTGAACCATTCGGAATTACGTTTACTGCCGGTGCTTTTGAGGAATCTACCTTAATAGAAATCGGCTATAGCTACGAGTGCGCTACACAGCACCGGAAAGCACCAAAATAATCCATTCTAGAATACAGTTGAAATCTGTCCCCTTGTATAGTAAAGTTAGGAAGGTTTCAATTGCATAAGAACTCATTGATTTGCATAGGCACTCATTAATCAATGAAAATAGTACGCAGCTTTTACAAAAATGCTGCATCTGGACCGAATAGGGACAGAATAACCACGTGAGCTAATATACACGTGCTGCGCTATCTTATTATTTTAGAATGATGCTGTTTTGTATAATAAGCCGTTCAGATAGAGCAAGTCTATCTGATACGGCTTTTTTTAGTAAGTACACAGTAACATGCCATACTATAGACGAGGTGAAAGAAGTGAGCAACAAACATAACAACACAGCACCTGGACTGCAAAGAAAACTCAAAGCCCGTCATTTAGGGATGATCTCCCTTGGAGGTACGATTGGTACCGGCCTGTTCCTTGCCAGTGGCGGTGCGATCAGTGAAGCTGGTCCTGGCGGCGCACTGCTGGCATATGCCCTCATCGGCTGTATGGTCTTTTTCCTGATGACCAGCCTAGCAGAGATGGCAGCCTTCATGCCCGTATCAGGCAGCTTCAGCACATATGCAACTAAATTTGTCGATGAATCACTTGGCTTTGCATTAGGATGGAACTATTGGTTCAGCTGGGCATCGACTATCGCAGCTGAATTAGTTGCTGTAACCCTGATCATGGACTTCTGGTTCCCGGATACACCATCTTGGATTTGGAGTGCGATCAGTCTGATCATCATGTTCTTACTGAATTATATTTCTGTTAAAGGCTTCGGGGAATCTGAATATTGGTTCGCCTTAATCAAAGTAATCACTGTAATTATCTTCATCATCGTCGGACTGCTGATGATTATCGGTATATTAGGCGGGGAGTCTCCAGGCTTTTCGAATTTTACGACAGGTGACGCTCCATTCAATGGTGGCTTTCTTGCTTTGATCGGTGTGTTCATGGCTGCCGGCTTTTCCTTCCAAGGAACGGAATTGCTTGGGGCTGCCGCCGGAGAAGCTGACAACCCGAGAGAATCCATTCCAAAAGCGATTCGGTCAGTTTTCTGGCGTATCCTGTTATTCTATATTCTCGCCATCTTCGTCATCGGAATGCTCATTCCGTATACAACGGAAAGCTTGGCAAGTGAGGATGTACAGCTTAGTCCGTTCACACTCGTCTTCGAAAAAGCCGGTATCGCGTTTGCTGCATCCGTTATGAATGCTGTCATCCTGACAGCTGTCTTATCTGCCGGAAACTCCGGTATGTATGCGAGCACTCGTATGCTATGGAACCTTGCCAAAGAAGGCAAAGCTCCTCGTTTCCTTGGAAAATTGAACAAAAATGGCGTTCCTGTCAACGCCTTGATCGGTACAGCAGTCGTAGGATGTGCGGCATTCCTTACTTCCTTCTTCGGTAACGGAATTGTTTATACATGGCTATTGAATGTTGCCGGTATGACTGGTTTCATTATCTGGATAGGAATCGCAATCAGTCATTATCGCTTCCGTAAAGCGTATGTAGCACAAGGCAATGATATCAAGGACCTGCCGTACACAGCGAAGTTCTACCCATTCGCTCCAATATTCGCGCTTGCACTAAGTATCATTGTTGTAGTCGGTCAGAGCGTATCTTCCTTTACAGAAGACGGTTTCGATCTTGGAGGATTCATCGCTTCCTATATTGGTATCCCGATCTTCCTGCTTTGCTGGCTTATCTACAAAGTGAAATACAAAACGAAAATGCATAAACTGGAAGATGTTGATTTGACAACTCCTGAACATGAAACAGCCCCGGACTGAGTCCGAGGCTGTTTTTTTAATAATACCCTGGCATTGTCAAAATCATAGTGATTATGATAATGAAGTAAATCATGATGAATGCTTGATAGCACAATCCAATGATACCGCATACTCTTCCTGCCAAATACAATGCCTTTGCAGATTCCGTATCTTCTGTCACCTTGATACTTTTATTTGCAAATATAAGTGCAATAATACCTGTGATTATTCCGATCACTGGGAGTGTCATCGATAAAATACCAAGTGCCAGCGTGCCTGATGGTGAATAGCGTTTTTCCCCCATATATTCCCCTCCTTCCTTTAATTCCCATTTATATTCCCTGTCAACATGTTATTATAGCTTATATCCTTGATATAGAAAAAGCGTGCGGAACCCGCACGCTTCTCTTTATTTGAAGACATTCTTCACTTTCTCAACAGTATAATGGCTGCCGCCTTTATCCTGGACACCCTCTACCATCATGCTGATCAGCATGTCCTGCTTATCGTAATCATAAGCAACGAACCAGCCATTTTCCGTACCGTTCTTGTCATCTTGGCTTTGCTTCAATTCAGCAGTACCAGTTTTACCAGCGAGCGTCAGACCATCCACAACAGGCTGATGTGCTGAGCCGCGTTCATCTTCCACAACACCGCGAAGACCTTCTGTGATAGCATCTGCTCCTTCTTTCGGCAGAACACCTTCATGCCATACGACAGCTTCCTCCGCTTCCGACTTCAGCAACGTCGGCTTTATCAAGTTGCCATCATTGATAAAAGGCGTATAAGATGCTGCTAAATGAAGCGGAGACATAAGCACTTGCCCTTGGCCATAGCCCGAATCTGCAAGAAGGGTCTCATTATCAAGACCTTCATTGGAAATAGACGATGCTGCCGTTGGGAATGCATAATCCAATTCTTCATTGAAGCCGAAGGATTTCAAACCTTTTTCGAAGTTTTTCGCTCCGGTATCCACCGCTGTCATCGCAAAGTAGATATTATCCGATGTAATCAGCGCATTCTCTAGATTCACAGCCGAAAGGGCTTCTGAAACACGCGTCACACTGTAATTTCCGAACTTGCCATCATTATCCCATTTCAGCCCTTCAATATGCTTCTTCTCATCTGGTGTAATGACTCCATTTTCCAATCCAATAGCAGCTGTAAGCGGCTTGATAGTGGATCCTGGTGCATAAGCTTTATTGAATTTAGCTGAAAACGGACTATTCTCATCATTGGACAGCTTCTCGTATTCCTCATCATCCCATCCAAAAATGAAATTATTCGGATCATAAGATGGTGCACTCACCAATGCCAGGGTAGCTCCTGTTTTCGGATCCAAGGCAACAGAAGCACCGCTGTCATCCTTTAGCTGTTCATATATCTTCTCTTGCGTATTAATATCAATGGTCAGCTCGACATCTTCACCATTTTTCACAGCTGTCTCAGCAATCACTTCTTGCTCATCGCTGTCTTCTGAAACAGTGTAGATTTTCCATCCTAATGTCCCGCGTAGCTGTTCCTCATAGACTGATTCCAACCCTGTTGAGCCAACAGAGGAGCTAGCATCGTAGTTAGAGGCATTGTCGTCCTTCTCAAGGAACTCAGCATCTACTTTCTTCACATACCCAGTCAAATGTGCTGCCGCTTCTCCGTACGGATAATACCTTGAAGTTGTATCTGTACTCTGCACACCTGGAAGTGACGTTACTTCCGCAGCTAGATCACGCTGATCTGGGCGCAATGTTTTAATTGGTACATCTACTTCATCCGTCACCCAGCTCTGGTCAAGTAAGCTGTCAATCTCTTCCCGGTCCATCTCAAGAAGTTCAGCCACTTGATCCAGCGTCTCATCCCGTGTCATCCCTTCCCCTTCAAGCTGACCTGGGATGATGCCGATAGAAGGAACAGTTGCATTGAATGCAAGCTCCTCTCCATTCGTATCCAGGATGCGGCCGCGTTCTGGTTCAACAGAAGTGATGCGCACGCTCTCGTTATCATTAAGCTGTGCAAATATATAAGAAGGGTCCCAATTCACTTTCCATGTTGCACCGTCTTCTCCATCAACTTTGACAAGCTCTGCGTCTTTATCGAATTTCACTTCACCAGCAACTGTCTGCATGGATACAGACAAAGGCAGCTGCTGTGTGTCAGCGTCGGATTTCTCTTCATCCTCTGAAACATCTCCTGCAGTGACTTTCAAATCGGCTACACCAGATTGATCATAGATATCTGTATAGCGTTTGACGAAATCTTCCTTGGAAATCTCTTTCTGCGATTCTTCTGTCAGCTGCTCGTACATCTTATCGAAATCCTGAGCGTTCCAATTGTCGACAAACTGATCAAGACCATCCTTTGCTGTCTGATCATCCGAACAAGCAGAAAGCAGGAATATCATACTAAGCCCAAATAACAATGCTGCTAATCGTTTCATAGCTCACCTTTCCTGTCTCTTTAAACTGTTCCCCAATTATAGCATAGGGAAGGAAATACTTTGCAGAAAAAACCCAACTATTTCCCAGGAAATAGACGAAGGCTGTCGAATAATGAGGCAGGGATATAACCAAATACTAGTACTTAAAAATAACCATCCTTCTGAGTACCACTTCGGCAAAAGAGATTTCGCCTTACAAAAACCCGAACTTATGTAAATCTTTGCTGGAAGATTCACGTCCTTGTTCGGGTTCCCGTTTATCTGATACATCTTTTCCCCAGTCTCTTACACATGAGAAGCAATCGCTTCGAGTCGCCCTTTCAACGTATAATTGCCGATGTGAACAGGAAGTACGAAATGATCGCCTTTTTTCAATTGATAGGATTGACCATCCAATATGATCTCTCCGTTCCCTTCAATAATGCTGACTTGCAGAAACGAATCTGGAGCTTTCCGTTCAATCTGACCTGCTAGCTGCCAATGATAGACTGTAAAGTACTCACTTTGCACGAGCTGCTGCTCTGTTAGTGCACCATTCGTCACAGCTGATTTTCTGGTTTCATTTGTTACATGCGGAACAGTCGACACAGCTTTGGCTGAATCCAAATGCAGCTCTCGTTCATTCCCTTGGTCATCTTTCCGGTCATAGTCATACACACGATATGTGATGTCAGAGCTTTGCTGCGTTTCTAGAATGACAATACCCGCTCCGATAGCGTGGATCGCCCCACTTGGGACATACACGAAATCGCCCTTTTTAACAGGGATCCTTTGCAGCAGCTGATCCCATTCACCTTGATCAATCATCTGTTCCAGCTGTTCCTTCGTTTGTGCATGATGACCGAAAACAATCTCGGCTCCAGGCTCGGCATCGATTACATACCAGCATTCTGTCTTTCCATAAGGTTCGTTCTCCACTTCCTGTGCATAGTCATCAGCGGGATGCACCTGTACAGACAAGTCTGTCTTCGCATCGAGGATTTTTACAAGCAATGGATAATCTTCATTGTCATGCTCTCCAAATAAATCACGATGGTTCTGCCATGCATCCAATAACGTCTGACCTGCTAATTCACCATTCCGTATCTTGCTTGGTCCGTTCGGATGTGCAGAAATAACCCACGCTTCACCAGTTTGTTCGGAAGGCAGCTGATAACCGAATACATCTGCAAGCTTCGTCCCTCCCCAGATCCGCTCTTGCAAAGCGGGTTCCAGAAAAATAGGCTCCTGTTTATACATAAAGAATCTCCTCACTTTTAGACACTAGCTTCTCTCCGTTATTTTACCAATAGTTCCCTTCTGCGACTATATATTTGTTGTAGGAACCTACGAGTTTCTATATGATGAACGTAACTAGCCAGGAGTCTGCAGCGCTTGAACGACGTTTAGAAATCACCAGATGAGGAAGTTATAAGAATACATTCTTATTCAGGAAGGATAGACTATCATGGAAAAAGAAATCCACTATTCGACCAAAATAAACGATGCCTTCTTTCGCCAAGTCATCGATTATGTAGGAGCCGGCGTTGTTATCACTGATCCTTCACTGCCAGATAATCCGATCATCTATACGAATAAAGCATTTGAGCAGGTCACAGGCTACACGACAAAAGAAATAATCGGTCAAAATTGTCGATTCCTCCAAGGAGAAAAGACTTCTCGAGAAGAAGTAGCAAAAGTACGAAAAGCGATAGAAGAGGAACAATCTGTCATTGTAGAATTGCTGAATTATCGAAAAGACGGAAAATCTTTCTGGAATGAACTTTCCATGTATCCAATTTTTGTTCCTAGCGAAGACAAGTTATATTTTGTTGGTGTTCAACAGGATATCTCAGATCGTAAGAACAAAGAAAGGCAAGCAGACGACTATAAACAGGAGGCCTCTCTGCTGTCTACTCCATTCGTTCCAATCTCAGAAAAGGTATGTATACTTCCTCTGGTAGGCAATATTAATTCGGAGCGCTGGGAAGAAATCTACCAACGTATCTCCGTCCATGTCCATGATCATGATGAAGAAACATTTATTATGGATCTGCAAGGTGTGATGGAATTGAATGAAGACGTGCATAGAGGGTTGCTGCGACTCCATCAATTGCTGCAAGTGATGGGAGCTCGGCTGATCGTTACAGGGCTTGAACCGAGAACCGCTAAAGTCAGCGTGAAGCTGGCAGACTTCCGTAAAAAAGAAATTTCATTTTACGCAAATGTTCAGCAAGCCTTAGAAGCTACCCGTGCCAACCATTAAAAAACCGCTGCATAATAGCAGCGGTTTTTTCAATGAATTTGAGCTCTAATGACTTCTGAGATTGTTTCCTTTGGCAGCGGGTCGTGCTGCCGTTCCCAATCGGAAATGAGCGCAATATATGTTTTATAAACAAGAAATGCAAGCAGCTCAGGATCATGTTTGGTAACAATACCTTTCGCCTTTTCTTTCATGATAACTGACTTGATATAATCTAGAATCTGTCGCTCTACTTGGGTAAGAATCTCTAATACTTCTGCTGTACCCAATTCCTTCGCTTCCTGTCCCATCTTGATCAGCAGCTGGTGATTTTCCCGGAACCCGAGAATTGCATCCAGCATAGCTTGGATATTTTCATGAAAAGCTGCTTCTTCCTGTATCGCTGTATCAGCTGCTTGTCGCAACTGCTTCATTGTCCGTTCTAGGATGGTGGAGAACAATGACTCTTTGCTATCAAAGAACGTATAAATCGTGCCCTTAGCTACTTTGGCTATTTTCGCAACAGATGCCATAGTCGTCGCTTTGAAACCGAATTGACTAAAAGACAAAGCTGCTGCTTCGATGACTCGTTCTTTTTTATCTGTAATCATTGTTCTCTACCCCTTTTTCTTTTACATGGAAACTGCAGGCTCTTTTTCCTCATTATTGTTTTTGAATTTACGAGTCTGCAATGTATATACGAGAATTGTCAATGCTAAGAATAGCACAGAAAAGATGCTCAAGTAACCTGCTTGCCTCCACAGGAAGCCCCAGTCATCGCCGATGGAAATAATCTCCCGGAAACCATTGATGGCATATGTCATCGGGACGAACTTATGAACAACTTGGAAGAATTCCGGAAGCAATGCCACCGGATACGTGCCTGCGCCTGCACCAATCTGGATCAGCAATACAATGATACCCAAGAAGCGCCCGACATTATCCAGTGCAACTGTCAGCAGCTGAATAAGCAGGAAGCTTGTGATGCTGAATAGGATGGCGAATAGAAGCAGCCGCCATTCACTATGCACCTGCAGGTGAACCACATGGACAAGCATAATCACTGCGAATATAGATTGAAGCACACTGACAAACAGTACAATACTGAATTTGCTCAGGAACCAAGCAAAACCAGATGTCGGTTTACTTGCTGGATCACGGAGCGGGAAGATATTCGTGAATACAAGTGCTCCAACAAATAATCCTAAGGAAAGGATGTATGGCGCGAGCCCTTCTCCATAGGTATGCACATTACTCAATTTTTCATCCTTCACTTCCGTCGGACTAGCAAACATGGTATCCGTTTTATCAGTTGTACTGATATTTGCGTCTTCTGCACCTTTAGCCAGCTCACCATACAGTTCATTACTTCCATCTGTCACGCTTTGTGTACCATCGGATAGAGTTTGAGAACCTTCTGTCAGCTGCTGCGCTCCATCAGACAACTGCGGACCATTCGCGTTCAATTGATCCAGTCCTGCAGTTAGCTGCGTGCTGCCTGATTGCAGCTGATTCAATCCATCGTTAACAGATTGAGAACCTGAAACTAGTGCAGGAGATCCATCAGCCAACTGACTGACTCCATCCGTATATGCATTGATTCCATCATTCAAGTCTGTTTGGCCAGATTGAATAGCCGTTGCACCAGCTAATAGTTTACCAGTTGCATCATTGATACCGTTCAATGCTGTTTGTGTCTGCTGTGCACCCTCAGCCAGTTCGTTGATTCTATCTAGCTGCGTAGTCACTTCTGTCAGCTGCTGCTTGATCGCTTCAGGATCGATATCCGGCAGCTGAATATCAGGTGAAGATCCGCCAATCTGTTGAATCTGGTTTTGGAGTTCTTCTTTCTGCTCATCCGACAGACTGCTGCTTGCTATTGTATCCTCAATCTTCTGCAGCTGGTCAGCTTGCTGACTTTCCACTTGCTGCTGAGATTCTTGCAGCTGCTCTGCCAATACCATCAAATCAGACAATCTCGACTGAGTATTTTCCAAGTCACCTTTGACTGCTTGTGCTTGCTCATTCGCTGAAGCAATTCCGTTATTCAGTTCCGGGAACTTACCAGCCAACTGATCTGTTGCTTGCTGCAGTTTTTCAAGACTGCTTGTTAAATCATCTGTAGCAGAGACCAATTTATCCGAACCACTGGACAGTTCTCCGCTCTTGCCATTCAAAGTCTGCAAGCCCTCATTGACTTGGGTTATTCCTTCATCAAGATCAGGATACTGTGATGCTAGACTTTGAATACCTTGATCCAATTTCTGCATTCCTTGGTCTGCTTCACCGACCTTTTCTGTATACGTCGCTGTGCTTGCCGACAGGCTAGCCAAGTTTTTGCTTAAATTTTTCGCACCTTCATTCACTTCACTCGAACCGTCTGCAAGTTCCTTGGAACCATCGCTAGCCTTCTTAAGTCCATCTGCTACATCAGAAAGACTGGCAAAGACGGAATGAGCGTACTCCTCTGTTACTTGTTCAGCCACCTCTTTCTCCAGCTGCTGCATGGCAGTGTCTGTTATTTTGGAGGCTGGATAATTCTTTCCTGGGTTGGAATAGTAATCAATATTCATCTGTTTCGGTTCTTCATCCAGCAACGTAGCCGCATTGGCGGAAAAATTCTCTGGAATTTTCACAACCATATAATAGTCCTCTGCCTTCAGCCCATCCATCGCTTTTGCTTCATCAACGAACTGCCAGTCGAACTTATCATTGTCTTTCAGATTATCCACAAAATCATCTCCAACATGGAGATCTTTGCCTTCAAATGTGGAGCCCTTATCTTTATTCACGACAGCAACTGCTAAGTTATCAGTTTTGTTATATGGATCCCAGTTAGCTGCCAGAAAAATTGTACTGTAAAGCAGCGGAACGACTAAAATACCGCAAATGGCTAGGAGCATTTTCCGGTCTTTCCATATGCGAAGCCATTCTTTTTTCAACATGTTCATAACTTTTCCTCCCAAATTGTACTTCACGAGTTGTCCACACAGACCAAATGACCAAATTGGAATTATGGTCAATTTACTAGCTAATAATAGCAGAAAAAGCCTATAGCCACAATGGTTAAGCTCAATAAAAAATATGTAGTCGCTTACACTGGTTTATCCACTCTAGTTGTGCATAACCCTTTTATACACAGCATTCCACAGTCTATGAACAACTTATCAACAAACTTATCCACATATACACATGATGAATTCTTTATTTAGTAATAAGAATATTTGTTCGCTACAAAATAGAGTATGTTATCCTCATGTGCATCCACAGGATGTGCATAACTAAAAAGGCAGCCAAATTGGCTGCCTCATTGCTGTTCACTTAATGTGACGGTCGTTTCGTTTTTCTCACCATCTCGATAATACGTTACTTTCATTTGATCTCCGATTTTTTTATCCTCATAAAGATGCTTCCGTAAAGATGTCATATCATCAATTGGCTGACCATCAAGCTCTGTGATGACATCCAGCTCCTGTAATCCTGCTTTTCCTGCAGGAGATAGGGCTTCAAGACTCCAAATGTAGACACCATTTTCCATGTCATCCGGCAAACCGAGATGTTCTGTCCGTTCCGATGCCGGTATTTCATTCAATGAATATGCTTCTACTCCTAAGTAGGGGCGCTCCACTTGCCCATTCTGCTCAAGCTGTTCCATGATAGGTACTGCACTATCGACTGGAATAGCAAATCCGATTCCTTCCACAGAGGATTCAGCGATTTTCATCGAATTGATACCAATCAGCTGCCCCGCCATATTTATAAGGGCGCCACCGCTGTTACCAGGGTTGATTGCTGCATCTGTCTGCATAACATCTGCCTGCCAATCTGCTCTGCCATCCCCATTAAAATCCTGGGGAACGGTACGATTGACTCCGCTAATGATGCCTTGTGTAACTGATCCCGAGAAGCCTAGCGGATCTCCGATTGCAATTACAGGCTCACCTGTTTTGACAGTAGAAGAAGTACCAATCTCAATCACCTGCTCCACTCGGGAAGCATCCATTTCCAAGACTGCCAAATCCGTGAAAACGTCACTGCCTAGCAGCTTTGCGGAAACTTCCACCCCGTTATGGAGAATAACATCTACATCCGTTGCACCTTCGACAACATGATGATTGGTCACCACATAGGCTTTATCGCCTTCTTTTTTATAAATGACGCCAGAGCCGCTTCCTGCAGTACTCTCCTCCTGTGAGAAAAGCGCATCACCCTGCTGCAGATTCACGACACCGACGACTGCTGGTGCTGTTTTATCGACAATATCTGTAATACCTGATTGCACATCCACGCTGACATTTTGTAAATTGGGGTTCTGATTCGAATCTGATGCGAGCTGCGTAGCCTCTCCTTGCTGTGACTGTGATTGATCGTTCGGCGTCAGACTTTCTCGATCAAGGCCATAAGCAACAAGCAATACGATACCAGCTCCGATGATACCGCCCAATATAGCCGGCAGCAGCCAGCTTGTGCGCTTCGGTTTTTCCGGTTCCTTCTGGTGATCATCAAAGTAGTCCATATTAGCCTCCGTTCCAATTCTTTTCGATATAGCTATCTTTCCACGATTTCGGAAATTTAAACTATCTGGAAAATCGGTGTCGGTGTTTTTGGATCAGTATCATGCAACTCAATGTGCTTATTCAAATCAAAGCCTCGCTCCTGCAGGATATTCCCTACTGCAAGCCGTGCAAGGTCCTTCATATTGTTATCGCGGCTCAAATGTGCAAGATAAATGCGTTTCGTATTGTTATCAATCAAGTCTGTAAGAGCAAGCGCACTGTCTTCATTGGATACGTGACCAAGGTCACCAAGTATCCTTCGTTTTACATTCCACGGATAGGCGCCCATTTGCAGCATACTTACATCATGGTTTGCTTCAAAAATATAAGCATCTGCTTTCTCGACGATTTTCTTCACTCGATCGGATACATAACCTGTATCCGTCACTAACGCTACCTTTTTACCTTCGTGATGGAAAGCATAAAACATCGGCTCTGCCGCATCATGGGATACACCGAAGGACAGCACATCCAGATCTCCAAATGTTTTCGTCTCTTCCATGTCAAAAATGAATTTATGATCCAAAGGTATTTTCCCGATGCTGTTCTCCATCGCTTTCCATGTCTTTTCGTTTGCATAGATCGGCAGATCGAATTTCCTTGCCGCCACACCTAATCCTTTTATATGGTCACTGTGCTCATGTGTGACTAGGATTTTCGTCAGTGTCGCCGGATCGATTCCTGCCTCCTCCAATAAACGCTGCAGCTCCTTGCCTGTCAGACCAGCATCGACCAGGATGCGCTCTTTTTCCGTTCCGATAAAGAACGCATTCCCAGAACTGCCTGAAGCAAGTACGCTAAAGCTTAACGTCATGCTGTTTCACCTCTTATTGTGTTTCTTCTGTCTCTGGCTGTAAACTGCTTAAAAAACCTGACTCGGTTGGTGCGTACACATATGGATAATCCGGCAGCAGCAAATAAAAGTAATGCTTCGTATTGTTCACTGTTATTTTGTACGCAGGTGCATAGTTCGGCTTTGAAGAAAGCTCAATAGTCGGATAGAAGCCTTTTTCCACTTCAATTGTGTCATTGGCCTCAATATACTGCTGACTTTGCAGTGCTTTAACCGCCTGCTTCTCTGAATACTGCTTTAGATCCCCGTTATGTTCGCTCTTTTTAAAATCCTCGATATATGTTTGTGTATATTCGGTTACATCGTACTCGTCATTGATAGTGACAAGCAGCATACTATCCGGACTAAAATAAGTTTGTCCTTCACTTGTCTTCTGGAAAAATAGCAGTTTATTCCCTTGCCTGCCCCAATAGGTATAATCATTTCCGTGCAGGACGTAATCATCGACAAAGGTGCTTAATTTTTCAGCTGTCTGCTCTTTATCTTCATCGATCGGAACCTCGATCGGCAATTCCTGTGGTTCCTTAAATTTCGCAACAAGCTGATTACGCGAGCTAATATCAAGGTCCATTTGATCCTTTGATGGGATCTTTTCTAATTCTTCTTCTGTAAAAAGAAGCTTTTTAGCTTCATATTGCTGATTTGGTTCCGTTTCTTCATCAGAAAGCTCATTATACCCTGTCACAGTGGACAGAACTTTATCCTGGCTTTCTGTCTCCAGTACTAGCTGTTCCGTTTCTTCCTGCGGAAACAGCTGAAAGATAAGATAAATGTTTAAGACAAGGAAGGCGAGAATGAACATGAGCTTTATTTTATTCCACTGCATCAGCTCTCTCCCCCTGTCTCACTGTCTCCTACCTCATACCATTCTCCCTGGTATTTCACATACCAGCTTGGTTTCAGATGATATTTGTAAATAGCAGAATCATCGTTATCTTCCAAGCGATACCCAATGATAGCATCCTGTATATCACGCGGACTATACTTGTTTTCAATGATCCAGTCTATCACCTGCTGCGCTGTTAGCTGATATTCATTCTGTGAACCACCGGCAACACCAATGTTAAGGAGCGTTCTCTCATAGCTTACTGGTTCGGGCAGATTATCCTGCATGCGGATAGAAATCAAGGAAAGATCATTTGTCTGAAAAACAGGATAGCCGTTACTTATCATCCGAAACTGAAATGTAAAGTTGTTTTCTCCGCTTATAGCATACAAATTATAATCATCCGTCCATCCCTTATGCGTATTGATGGCACTGATTGCAGCCTGCAGCTGATCCGTCCTGCTCGTTGTCCCTACGCTGGAAGAGGTTGAATTATATTGATAAGAAGCGAATTGTCCGTTGTTTCTGAACTTGATCATCTCTAACAAGTTGCTATCCGTATATTGATCTGTACCTTGTACAGATTTTTCCTCCATATAAATATCTGCGAAATCATTCCTGGTAATCGTCTCGCCGCGGACAATACTATCGTTAACATCAGCCGTTTCCGGCAAATAAATTCTATTCCATTCATTTGTATCTGATAAGGAAACTGCAGCATTGAGTTTATCCTCATCGTGAATGAAATCATAGACACTATTTGTGGCAGTAGCAGTTACGACACTCTCCAATGGATTTTCCTGCCGTTCGTTGACAAAGGTCAATTTTGTCGTCCTGCCATCTTCGCTCGGTTCCAAATACAGTCTTGTAAAACCGCCATTACCAAGTCTGTTTGTTACGTTCTCTGCTCCTTCCACCTGGAAGAGAGCATTCAGCTGGGAATAGGCAACAGTCACCGGATAAACAAGTTCTATACTCGTCTGAGGCAGTTCCGTTACGCTTCCTGATTTGGTATTCGTAAGTGTCCAGTCAGCCAATCCATTCACGAAGACCTGCTCTTCATCCTTAGAAGTAAAAACAAAGTGACTGCCACCGTTATGCACATACGTATGCGTGGGCCGAACCACATCAGCCAGCTGTTTTTCTGTCCCATCCAATGTTTTAGGTTCTTCGGTGCCGATTGAATCTGATTTCAAACTGTTAGGCTGAAATGTCCATACATAGGCTGTCAGGACCAAACTTAATGCCACAAGTATGATTAGAAGAATCGTATTGAAAGTTTCCATCTTCATCGCACCTCACCCCTTTTCCGGTTGATCGGAATGGTGAAGAGCACGGTCGTGCCTCTTCCTTCCTTGCTCTCTGCCCAAATGACACCATGATGCGCTTCGACAAGGTCTTTCGCAATTGCAAGGCCAAGACCCGTTCCACCCAGTTTACGTGTACGAGCTTTGTCCGTCCGGTAAAATCGTTCGAATATCTTATCTAGTTTTTCATATGCGATACCCATACCCTCATCGGAGATGCTGATTAATAGCTTCTGGCTGTCTTTACGAAGGCGGAAACGGATGGTGCCGCCATCGGGAGAATATTTGATTGCATTACTAATCACGTTATCCAAAACTTGCATAACTTTATCTTTATCAATCGTGACGAGCGCTTCTTCCTTCGGTAAATAGCGTTCGAAATGGATATCATCGCGCTTGTTCATTTCAAAACGGTCAATTACGTGATGGAAGAAGTCAACAAAATTAATTCGATCCCACTCCATCGTGTAGTTGCTGCTATCCATACGGGAGAGCTGCAGCAGATCATTGACAAGCCTGATCATCCGATCCGTTTCCTGCTGGGTTACGTCAAGGAAATGCGGTGCGATTGATTCATCCTTCCATGCACCATCTGTCAGTGCCTCCAAATAACTCCTCATGGTTGTCAGCGGAGTCCGGAGCTCGTGAGATACGTTTGAAACAAACTCCCGGCGTTCTTGATCAATTTGTTCCTGTTCGGTAACATCACTGATTACAGTGATGAACCCGCTGATTTGCTCGTATTCATCCTGCACGATCGAGAAGTTGCATCGCAGCAGCAAATACTGGTCATCATCACTCATATCAATGATGATCGATCCTGTTTCCTGAATCTCTGTAATATCGACTATCTTTTCATTCAGATTCAATACTTCAATTAGGAATTGACCGCGAACTTCGTCAGCACTTCGTCCAATCAGACTCTCTGCTGGAGCATTCATTAGCGTGATAGCTCCATTCCTGTCGGTCGCGATGACACCATCTGACATATGAGAAAGGACAGAACTAAGCTTGCGGCGTTCTCCCTCAGTCCGCATATGTGCTTGCCGGAGTTCATCATTCATGTGATTGAAAGTACGGGCTAGCTGCCCAATTTCATCCTCTCCATAGACATTCACTCGCTTGGAGAAGTCCCCAGTTGCCATAACACGGGCCTGCTTTTGCATTTCCTTGATTGGTTTCGTTATTGCCCGGGCAATGAGTACCCCTAGGATAGCTGCAAAGATAAGTGCAATAAATGTGGCGCGCAAGAAGATAAGGTTCGTGCTTTTCAGCTGACTATATACATCTTCAATCGACGTACGAACATAAATCAAGCCGAGCAGTTCACTCTCGCCATTACTATCTGTTCCTTCGATGTTGTAGTACGATTTCAGCGTGCGATCGCCTGTGGCTTTATCTATAACGATGTTAAGCTTTGTCTCCGATGCAGGTGCAAAACCATTATTCGTGATCGCTTGAACGATATTATTGTCTGTTACCCTGGAACCGATTGAAGTCTGATCACCAAGCTCACTTGTCCCGACAAGCTGCCTCTGTATATCAATTACTTGTATTTTTGTCTCTCCGCCCTCTGAATAAGTCTTCAGTAAATCCGCGATATCTTCCTCTAATGTAGGATCGGTCGGGGAACGCTCTTCTTCAAATTCCTGAGCTAATGATTGCTCCAGCCATTGCATATTGGAATCAAGAGAATCACGCGTATTTCTTATCAGCTGGTTTTCCAAGCTGTTGGTAAAAAAGACGCCGATCAACAAAAGAGCGATGATCAGCAGCAAAATGTAAACGACAACCAGTTTTAGGCTCACAGAACGGAAAAAGCCTATTTTATTCATAGATGTTACTCCTGTTCAGGGCTGCGAAGATAATAACCTACACCCCTGCGTGTAATGATCCAGAGCGGACTGCTCGGATTGTCTTCGATTTTCTCCCGGAGACGGCGGACAGTTACGTCAACTGTGCGGACATCGCCGAAATAGTCATATCCCCATACTGTCTCCAGCAAATGTTCACGTGTCATGACTTGTCCGCTATGACGGGCAAGGTAATGAAGCAATTCAAATTCACGATGCGTCAGTTCTACCTGTACGCCATCATTTGTAACGGTATAGGCTTCCGGATGAATGACAAGCTTACCGATTTCGATATCTTTGTTTTCTTTGCTGTCATCCTCTGGGATTTGAGCCTGTCTGCGTAAATTCGCTTTAACACGGGCAATCACTTCCCGGTTGCTGAAAGGTTTTGTGACATAGTCATCAGCACCAAGCTCAAGACCGAGTACCTTATCAATCTCTGCATCTTTTGCAGTCAGCATGATAATCGGCATATTATGTGTTTTACGCACTTCACGGCAAACTTCATTGCCATCTTTGTTCGGCAGCATAATATCCAAAAGGATCAAATCCGGGTTCTCTTGCTGCACTAATTCGACAGCTTCATCACCGTCATATGCACAGATCACCTCGTATCCTTCCTTCTCTAAGTTGAATTTCAATATATCAGCGATTGGTTTTTCGTCGTCCACCACTAAAATCTTATGGTTCATCGTATTCCCACGCTTTCCAGTGTTTTTTATCTGAATTGTATTATCTTTTATTACTAGTTCAGTGTTTGCATACCCTTCCTATTTTACAGCAATTTCGGTCAAATGTCTTTGCAAGGGGTCGATTCGGCAGTTTTTGGAAGAAAAAAGAAAAAATCGCCCGTATGGACGATTTTTCAACTTATTGGCTGTATACACTTCTTACTTCGTTTGTTTGTGTACGATCTGGACCTACAGAGAAGATGCTTAGTGGAATACCTGTAAGCTGGGAAATACGCTCAAGATAGTGGCGCGCATTCGCTGGAAGCTCGCTCAAGTTGCGAACACCTGTAATATCTTCTGTCCAGCCTGGCAGCTCTTCATAAACTGGCTCACATTGTGCCAATTCTTTCAGGCTTGCTGGGAAATGCTCCATGATTTCACCGTTGTAACGGTAAGCAACACAGATTTTCAATGTTTCGATACCTGTCAGTACATCGATCGAGTTCAAGGAAAGATCTGTAATGCCGCTCACACGCTGCGCGTGACGGACAACAACGCTATCGAACCAGCCGACACGGCGCGGACGACCTGTTGTTGTACCGTATTCACGGCCAACTTCGCGGATCTGATCACCAGTCTCATCATGCAATTCAGTTGGGAACGGACCATCACCAACACGTGTCGTGTATGCCTTGGAAACACCAACAACATGATTGATCTTCGTTGGTCCTACACCGGAACCGATTGTAACTCCGCCTGCAATCGGGTTGGAGCTTGTAACGAATGGGTACGTACCTTGGTCGATATCAAGCATAACGCCCTGTGCACCTTCGAACAGTACGCGGCGGCCTTGATCCAATGCATTGTTCAGCTCAACGGATGTATCAGTTACATACTTCGCAATTTGCTGTCCATATTCATAATACTCATCAAGTATTTCTTCCACTGTGAAGACTTTGCTTTCATAAACCTTCTCGAACAGACGGTTCTTTTCTTCCAAGTTCTGCTCCAGCTTTTCACGGAAAGCATCCTTGTCCAGCAAATCAGCAATCCGGATACCCATGCGGGCTGCTTTATCCATGTAAGCAGGTCCGATACCTTTTTTAGTTGTACCGATCTTATTAACGCCTTTTGCTTCTTCCTGAAGCTCATCCAATTTCAGATGATATGGAAGAATGACGTGTGCACGGTTGGAAATAACAAGATTATCTGTGCTGACATTGCGTTCGTGCAAATATTCCAATTCTTCAAGCAACGCCTTTGGATCAATTACCATACCATTGCCTAATACACATTTCTTTTCCGGGAAGAAAATACCGGATGGAATCAAGTGAAGCTTATATGTGACATTATCGAATTTAATTGTGTGGCCAGCATTGTTCCCGCCTTGATAACGAGCAACAACCTCGGCATTTTGTGAAAGGAAGTCAGTGATCTTTCCTTTACCTTCATCTCCCCATTGGGTTCCTACTACTACTACTGAGGACATCTGTGTGGCACCTCCGCCAAATAAACTTTTTTTAACACCTCTAAAGTGTATCAATCCCCAAAACACATGTCAATGATACAACCGAACATTTAATGATGAAGCCCTATATTTGTTCGTTAAAAAACACCCTATCGATTGATAGGGTGCTGTAATTATGCCGGTGGAACATCGCTTTCCGAATATCTATGATCCAAATCTACGAATTTATTATACTCTTTCACAAACGCCAGCTCGACTGTTCCTACCGGGCCGTTACGCTGCTTAGCCAGAATGATCTCAATGATATTCTGTTTTTCCGATTCTTTGTCGTAATAATCGTCACGATACAAGAAGCCGACGATATCGGCATCCTGCTCGATACTTCCTGATTCACGCAAGTCGGACATCATCGGACGTTTGTCCTGTCGCTGCTCTACTCCACGAGAAAGCTGTGATAGAGCGATTACTGGCACTTCCAGCTCACGAGCTAGAGCTTTTAAGGAACGGGAGATTTCCGATACTTCCTGCTGACGGTTTTCTCCTTTTCCAGAGCTTGAACCCATGATGAGCTGTAAGTAATCAATCAGGATCATCCCTAATCCGCCTTCCTGCTTCAGACGACGGCATTTGGACCTGATATCACTTACACGGATACCAGGCGTATCATCGATATAAACCCCTGCATTAGACAGGCTGCCCATTGCCATCGTGAGTTTAGCCCAGTCTTCCGCTTGTAGACTTCCTGTCCGCAGACGCTGTGCATCGATATTCCCCTCTGCACAGAGCATACGTGATACAAGCTGTGATGCACCCATCTCCAAGCTAAAGATAGCTACATTTTCCCCTGCATGTATCGATACATTTTGTGCAATGTTCAAGGCAAATGCTGTCTTACCTACAGAAGGACGGGCAGCAATGATGATCAAATCATTACGCTGGAATCCGGAGGTCATTTTATCTAAGTCACGGTAACCAGTCGGAATACCTGTAATAGAAGCATTTTGATGATGTAATTTCTCGATATTATCGTAAACATCAATCAAAACGTCCTTTATGTTCTGAAAAGCTCCGGAATTTTTACGGCCGGATACTTCCATAATCGATTTCTCTGCTTCGTTGAGAACATCCTCGACAGCATCTTCTTTAGCAAAGCTTGATGTGACAATATCCGTGGCAGAACGTATAAGTCGGCGCAGCAGCGCCTTTTCAGCTACGATTTTGCTGTAATATTCAATATTTGCTGCAGTTGGAACGGCGTTAGCAAGATCGCTCAAATACGAAACGCCACCGACCTCCTCCAACAATTTTGCATTAGCAAGTGCAGTGGTGACGGTTACCAGGTCAACTGGTTCTCCTCTATCGGATAGGCGCATCATCGCATCAAAGATACGCTGGTGGCTTGCTCGGTAGAAATCGTCCGCTACAACCTGTTCCGATGCTCTCGATAAAGCTTCCGGCTCCAGGAAAATAGCACCAATTACAGCTTGCTCTGCTTCTATATTATGTGGAGGGGTCCGATCATTCCAGACTTCTTCCATCATGATTCCCCCATTTCTGGCATACTGCTACCATTGTACCGAAATATCCCCCTTTTGTGTAAAAAGGGGGATGGAAAACTGCTAGTATTTTGTTGGAAAAAATATTATTGCTCGCTGATATGGACTTTCACTTTACCTGTTACTTCCGGATGCAGCTTCACATCCAAGTCACGATAACCAAGAGCCCGAATCGGTTCGTTCAGTTCGATCTTCCGTTTGTCCAATTTAATTTTATGAGCTTTTTTCAGCTCATCAGCGATTTGTTTGCTTGTGATAGATCCGAATAGACGACCGCCTTCTCCGGACTTCGCTTTTACTTCTACTGTTAGGTTGGCAAGCGTTTCACGCAATTTTTTCGCATCCTCCACTTCCTGGAGTTCAAGCTGATGCTGTTTATTGTCTTTTGCTTCCTGTACTTTCACATTTCCTTTTGTAGCTGGTACAGCCAAGTTATTTTTAAGCAAGTAATTACGTGCATAACCATCTGGCACTTCTTTTACTTGTCCTTTTTTCCCTTTACCTTTTACGTCTTCTGTAAAGATTACTTTCATTCTTCTTTTCTCCCTTCAACATATTCATCAATGATCAGCTGCAGCTCTTCCTTCGCTGCTTCTACTGTTGTGTCAGCGATCTGTGTAGCAGCATTTGTCAAATGTCCGCCGCCATTCATCCTCTCCATGATCACTTGAACATTCACTTGTCCAAGTGATCTGGCGCTGATACCAATACGGCCATCTTCCCGCTCGGAAATGACAAAGCTGGCACTCACACCATCCATCGTCAGCAATGTATCTGCTGCCTGAGCGATGACAACCGGCCCGAATACCTGCCCTTTTTCACCCGCAGAAATTGCAATGCCTTCCCGGTAGAGCTGCGTATTCTCAATTAAGTGCGCCCGTTTCACATACGTATCCAAGTCCTCTTTCATGAAACGCTGGACAAGGACGGTATCAGCGCCTTTGGAGCGTAAATAGGATGCCGCGTCGAATGTTCTTGACCCGGTACGAAGCGTGAAGCTTTTCGTATCGACAATAATTCCCGCGAGCAAGGCACTTGCTTCCAAGGTGGACAATCGCAGCTTCTTAGGCTGATAGTCCAATAGCTCTGTCACAAGCTCTGCTGTCGAGGATGCATATGGCTCCATATAGACGAGCGTTGGCTTTTCAATGAATTCCTCTGCCCGGCGATGGTGGTCGATCACCACAACATGTTCCGTTTTGCTGAGCAGTCTATCATCAGCTACCATTACAGGCTTGTGCGTATCGACAACGACAACAAGTGTATTCTTCGTTACACGATCGAGCGCTTCTTCTGGACTGATGAATTGTTCCCAAAGCTCTTCATCCTTTTGAATGGCTGACATCAGCTTAGAAACGCCTGTAATATCCTGCTTGTCAAGGACAATATGCCCGACAATATCATTTGCTTCTGCAATTTTCAAGATTCCGATGGCAGCTCCGATAGAATCCATATCCGGCGCTTTATGCCCCATGATGAGCACCTGCTCACTCTGCTTGACCAATTCCTTCAGCGCATGAGATATAACACGTGCCCGAACCCTGGTCCGTTTTTCCATCGGATTCGTTTTGCCGCCATAGAAGCGCACCTTGCCGGCTTCTCCTTTGATGGCAACCTGGTCTCCACCGCGTCCCAATGCCAAATCCAAGCTTGATTGGGCAAGTTCTCCAAGCTCAGGTAATGTCTGTCCGCCAGCTCCGACTCCTATACTAAGGGTGATCGGTATATTCTGATCTGTTATCAAGCCGCGAATTTCATCGAGAATCTCAAATTTCGTCTTTTCCAGTTCCCTCAAAATGCGCTGATTGAGTACTGCCAAGAATCGTTCCTGAGATGTACGCTTTAAGTAAAGACCTTTTTGGCGTGACCACTCATTCAATTGAGCTGTCACACGGGAATTGATCTGACTTTTCGCTGTGTCATCCAGATTCTGGGTCATTTCTTCATAGTTATCAAGAAAAATGATAGCTAGAACGGTCTGTTCTTCATTATATAAGTTCTGGATTTCCAGCTGCTTCGTCCGATCGAATAAATACAGAAGCCGCTCTTCCTTTTTGATCACTGTCAGGAAATCATAATCATCAAGCGTAATCCAAACCTCGTTTTTTTCGTCCTTGATTGCTGGTATCAGCGCATCAGATAAATCATCCAGCGGGGCACCCACAAGTGTATCCTCCGCAAACCTGTTCATATAAGGCGTCGTCCATTCAATCTGGTAATTCTCGCTGTACAGTACGATCCCGATCGGCATCTCCAAAAGTGCTTCCTCGCCGACCTTCTTGACACGGTGGGACATTGTCGAAATGTACTCCTCCGTCTGGTCCTGCATTCGCTGTTCCGTCAGTATACTGTAGAAAAAAGACAGAGCCAGGAGCACTGTCAGCGGCAGCCCAAGCTTCCATTCATAAAACCATACACAAATAAGCAGGATGACAGCAAGTACATATGTCACGATCAAATGCTTACTCAATGCTGGTTTCTTAAATATCTCTGGCATATATGTCAGCTCCTAAACCTAAATTCCGCGACCATGCTACTTTTTGCTGCTCATCCGTTCCCGCAGCCTGAATCCTACATCAATTATACCCAAAATACGCACAAGATACAGCAGTACTGTCCCGAAAAGGACCGATAGTACGACCGCGAGAATCGGCAGGACTTTCGGCAGATTCCGGTGGTGGGCAAAATAGAAGAAGAACGAGAATCCTTGCAGCACGAGAAGGATTCCGGCAAGCTCCGTGACATTGGCGACAATCGGATAGAGCCATCCATTTGGATCCATATCGAACCAGCGGGCAAATGAACCGATGAAATAGATGAATAATACGATGACCGGCAGGTTGAATCGGCGGAATTGCGGATAAAGGATCTTCTCTTTGCTCTGACGATTATGGATCTTTTGAGCCAGCCATTGCGTGATGAAAGCATACAGCAGGGAGCCGGCAGCAATCATTGTCGGAATCAGCACCATGATATAATCAAACATAGCACTGACCTGTTCCCACTGAGCATCAGTTACTGTCACCCCGACTGTATCCATCTCAGACTGAACCGATTGGATCGTAGCCTGATAGCTTGTTTGAATTTCGTCAATGATGTTTATTCCTGATACAAATTGCGTTCCTGCCAGGAATATAGTGAATCCAAGTGCATACCCTGCAGTTCCTTTTAATAAAGCTTCATAAGTCGATTGCTTGTGATGAAGGGAATAACCCGTCGCTGCCGCTCCAATCACAACTGAAATCGTAATGAAAAACCCGGCAAGTGTCCCTATGAAGGAAAAAAGCAGAATGGCAAGAGCAAAGTAGATACCTGGCTTGAAACCATGGCGGATCCAATAGAGGATGATGGGCACTGGCATAACAAGCGTGGCCAAGATATTGATTACCGGCGCAAATGTTGCGATAAGCAACAGAACCAGAAAAATCCCCCCAAGTATAGCCCCTTCCGTCATTTTTCGAGCATTGTTCATGAATCGTGACACCCCATTTAAATATGTAATCTTGCACTTGTAGAAAAAGCACAGCTGCATAGGCTGTGCTTACGTTCGTTTGTAATGGACGAAGGCATGAGAAAAAAGCTGTTCATCCGAAAAAATGCTACCCCACGATTATACCCGAAAGAAAGTCTTCAAACAAATGATTCGCCGTGAAAATAGTCCCACCAGCTGCTAAGTTTGTGAATATCTTAATTTACCTGTTTATTTTTCTGAAATGAGCCTTTATAATAGTGAGACAACCTTACAACGGGTTAGCACTACATACTACATACCTCATTAGCCACTAATGAGACGAACCTCAAAATCGGCTGCATCGCGATAAGCATGCAGTCGATTTTTCTTTTCCACACTTTTTACACAATTTTTCTACCGAATCAAGAAGAAGTACAAGATTCCTGCGTGCTATGATTATTCCAAGATCAAATCAGGTTATAAACACAACGAAACGGGTAAACAAAAAACAATTCAATCTACGGAAAGGACAGGAACACCATGAAAAATAGTCACTTCAATGCGATTCTCGCAGCAACACTTTTAATCAGCAGCATCGGCGGTTACTTGCACTCTATCTTCTAATCCTATATCCCTGGCAAGCTCTTCCTTATAAAGGCGGAGCTTTTTTTATTATTTCAGAAGTTCAGCTTTAGGGCAGGTTGTGAAATCTCCTCTTGGAACATCCTGCAGAATATGTCACACTATTTTTAACTTAACCGTTAGGAGTTGGACGTTTTGTTGACAGATTATCATGTACATATGGCTGAAACTGGCTCGTTCACTTTGGACTATATCCGCCAATATCTCAGTGCGGCGAAAGAAAAAGGGATTGAGGAATTCGGGATTTCGGAGCATGCTTACTTCTTTCAAGAAACAAACAAAATCCTATCCAACCCGTGGGTAGAAAACCGCCGGACACTTCACTTTCAGGATTATCTCGCTTTTTTCAAAGAAATCAAACAAGCTGAACTTCCTGTCAAAATGGGAATCGAGATGGATTACACACCTGGTAAAGAAGCCGAAATGGCAGAATTCCTCGATCAGCATCCTTTCGACTACGTCATCGGGTCCGTCCACTGGATTCGTGAGTGGGGAATCGATCTGGATATTTATAAAGAAGAATATGAAAAACGGGATCTGAAGCAGGCGTACCGTGATTATTATGACCAAATCATCACACTTGCTCAGTCCAAGTTATTCAGCTTTGTCGGCCATATTGATCTGATTAAGATTTTCGGCTATAAACCAGGCGATCAAGCCTTTGTCGAAGGAGAATATGATCGAGTTGTCAAAGCGCTCTCAGAAAATGACACATGTATTGAAATCAGCACAGCTGGTCTGAGGAAGCCAGTCGGGGAAATATATCCCGATCCCGTACTATTGCAGAAATGCTATGATGCTGGTGTCGGCATCGTGATAAACTCCGATGCACACGCACCAAAGCATGTAGGCTATGCATACCAACAGGCAATTGAGCTTGCCAAACAGGTCGGCTATACTGAGATTCAAACATTCGAAAAGCGCCAGCGCAAAGCAATGCCGCTAGGCTGAACAATCACATAACTACTCTTTATTTGGAGACACTATCCAGAGGAGCTGCAGATTGCTGCAAGCTCCTTTCTTTTATGATAAAACCCTTACATGTCAGAATACTTTTTCTAGTTTCTATTTGCAGGCACATTTCCTATAATGAACTACATATCTTCATTACTACACTAAAGGAATGCAGTATGCTGCGTCGATAAGGAGTGACATCATGAATCAACCAGAGAACACAGCATTAAAGAAGGAAATCGGACTATTTCTAGGTTTATCCATCGTAGTAGGGACCATCATCGGCTCTGGAGTATTTATGAAGCCAGGCCCTGTGCTGAGTCATGCTGGCAGTTCTGAAATTGCCATGCTCGCTTGGTTAATCGGCGGACTGCTGACACTCGCTGGCGGTCTGACCATTGCTGAAGTAGGTGTACAAATTCCTAAGACTGGCGGTTTGTACGCATACTTAGAAGAAACGTATGGAGAGCTATGGGGCTTCTTATGCGGCTGGGTGCAAACGATTCTTTATGGACCAGCCATCATCGGGGCTCTCGGACTATACTTCGGAACTCTCATGGTCAATTTGTTCGGCTGGAATACGAAATGGACTGCGGCTGTTGGTATCGCAAGTGTCGTGTTCCTTTGTATCATTAATATATTAGGCACAAAACTCGGCGGTGCCGTACAGCTTGTTACGACAATCGGCAAGCTGCTCCCAATCCTGCTTATTGTTATCTTCGGTTTTTGGAAAGGCGATGCGGACTTTTTCAGTGCAGTACCGGAAGCCATTTCCGATATAAACTTCGGCGCGGCCGTATTAGCCACACTGTTCGCTTATGATGGCTGGATCATGCTCGCTTCCATGGGCGGCGAAATGAAGAATCCGGAAAAGACATTACCAAGAGCGATGATCGGCGGTATTCTGATCGTGACAGCTTGTTACCTGTTTATCAACGCTGCCATGCTTTATATCCTGCCTGCAGCAGAAATTGTAAGTCTGAATACAAATGCAGCTAGTACAGCAGCTAAGCTTGTGCTAGGTGATGCTGGTGAAATTATCGTGAGTTTGGGTATCATCGTCAGCATTTTCGGCTGTCTTAATGGTAAGATCCTGACATTCCCGCGTATTCCGTTCGCAATGGCTGAACGCGGTCAGCTGCCGTTTTCTAACCTGCTCAAAAAGGTGCATCCTACCTTGCATACACCTTGGGTCGCAGTCATTTTGCAGCTTGTGCTTTCTATCATCTTCATGCTTGTCAGCAATCCTGATAAGCTGTCTGAAATTAGCATTTTCACGATCTATATGTTTTATGTTCTCGCTTTTTATGCTGTTTTCATCTTGCGGAAGCGTAATAAAGGAAAAGAACGTGCTTATAGTGTGCCGCTATATCCGTTCATCCCGATTGCAGCAATTGCAGGCTCTTTGTTTGTCTTGATCAGTACACTATTCACAGACTTCCTCAGCTGCCTTCTCTCAATCGGAATAGCAGTAATCGGCCTTCCGATATTTTATATGTTAAAAGCTAAACGGCGCTAAAAAAAGCGAGCAGATATAGTCTGCTCGCTTTTTTTTATATCGTGATAGCTGTCACATCAAAAATGTCATCCAGCTGTTTTAATCCTTCCACTTCTTCTTTCTGCGGCTCTTTATCGACCGTAAGCATCATGATTGCGTCGCCGCCCTCATTTGAGCGCCCTACCTGCATCGTTGCGATATTGACTGCGTATTTAGCAAGTAATGTACCTACACGGCCAATTGCTCCTGGCTGGTCTTTATGTCGGACCAGCAACATATGGCCGGCAGGCGTGACATCGACATAATAGTTATCTACCTTCACAATACGTGCTCCTAAACCATTAACCAGTGTTCCTGCTACTTGGTGCGTCACGGTTGCCGATTTTGCCTCGACTGTTACCAGACTAGTGAAGCCTCTTGTTGTAGATGTTTTTTGCTCATTGATTGTGATACCGCGTTTCTTAGCTAGGTGAGTCGCGTTTACGTCATTTACATTTCCTAGATAACGCTGAAGTAATCCTTTGACTGTATTTCGTGTCAATGGAGCAACCTCTTGGTCTGCCAGGTCTCCCGCATAATAGACGGTCACTTCCTCTATTGCATCAGGCATTGTGCGCGCCAGGAAGGCTCCGAGCTTTTCAGCAAGATCAAAGTAAGGCTGGATTTTCCGCATCACTTCAGGAGAAATGGAAGAGAAGTTGACCGGATGGATCGCCTGACCTCCTTGTAGAATCTGCATCACATCTTTGCTGACGTCGATCGCAACGTTTTCCTGCGCTTCCACTGTGCTTGCACCTAAATGCGGTGTGGCAATAACCTGCGGCAGCTCCAACAATTTATGATGAACTGCCGGCTCCTCTTCGAACACATCCAATGCCGCGCCAGCTACCTTCCCGCTGATGATTGCTTCATACAAAGCATCCTCATCAATAATCCCGCCTCTTGCACAGTTCATGATCTGTACACCATCTTTCATCTGTGCGAAAGCTTCAGTAGAAATCATATGATGTGTTTCTTTCAGCAGTGGTGTATGAACTGTCAGGAAGTCACTCGCAGCAAAAACCTCTTCCAGTGTTCCATAGCCAATCCCTATCTTATCCGCACGGTCTTTTGTCAGGAATGGATCATAGGCGATTACATCCATACGCTGCCCCTTTGCCCGGTAAGCAACTTCTGCCCCGATTCTTCCCATGCCGACAATACCAAGTGTCTTACCTTTCAATTCCACGCCGATATGCTGCTTACGTTCCCAGCGTTCTTCCTTCAAGGCGAGGAAGGCCTGCGGGATGTTGCGCGCAAGTGACATCATCATCGCAATTGTATGCTCAGCAGCGGAGTTAGTATTCCCATCCGGTGCGTTGACAACGACTATGCCAAGCTCTGTTGCAGCTTCCAGATCGATATTATCCACCCCAACACCGGCACGCCCGATCACTTTAAGATTAGGAGCTGCTTCCATGATTGCACGTGTAACAGTCGTCTGGCTGCGGACAAGCAGCGCATGATATTTACTGATCTTTTGGATGATTTCTGCTTCCGTCAGTCCAGTATCCACTGTAACAGCAAAGTCATCTGCTTGTGTTAATGGGGCCATGCCTTCTTCACTTAACGGATCACTGATTAGTACTTGGTAAGTCATGTTCAATTCGCTCCTTGTTCCAAGTAGATTTGCTGTGCTGCTGCAGTGCCTGTACCTAATGTTATTTGTTTTCCAATCTTCACAAGGCCTATTTCCACTGCTCCGATCACCTGCAGTACATCTGCCGGAGAGCAATATCCCATATGACCAATCCGGAAAATTTCTCCCTTCATATGCTGCTGTCCGCCTGCAAACGCCAGGTTGAACTCCTGCTTCACTTGCTTACGCAGCTGCTCGGCGTCGAAGTCTGCCGGTTTAATGGCCGTAACTGTCGGAGAAGCATATGCATCCTCTACTAGCAACGGTATATCTAACGCACGGAAAGCAGCTCTTATCATATCCCGCATCAGCCGATGTCTTGCATACACCTGCTCCAGCCCTTCTCCCTCAAGCAATGAGAGCACTTGCTCTAGTCCGAACAATATGGATAGAGCCGGTGTGAATGGTGTGCTGTCCTTTTCGAGTCCATCCCGATATTTTGTCAGGTCCAGATAGAAACGGGGTTGAGTATTTGCTTCAATCACACGCCATGCTCGGTCACTTACTACAGCAAAGAACATGCCTCCAGGCAGCATAAATGCCTTTTGCGTTCCTGTCACCAAAATGTCGATGCCCCATTTATCAAATTCCGTTTCTACACCTGCCACACAGGATACGCCATCAACGATGACCAAAGCCTCCGATACATCATGGACTGCTTCTGCGATTTCCTTGATTGGGTTCAACACTCCTGTGGACGTTTCACAATACGTGACAAAAACAGAGCTGATTTCCGGATGTTTATGCAAGAATGTCTTGATATCCTCCGGATTTGCCGCTTCTCCCCATGTAACGTCCAAACGATGTACTTGAAGCTGATATGCTTGGGCTATTTTTACAAATCGGTCACCAAAAGCACCTACGACTACAATCAACACGTCATCTCCTGGCTTGGAAGTATTGGCTACTGCCGCTTCCAATCCGGCTGTACCGCTGCCTGTCACAAGCAGTACATCTTGTTCTGTTCCGAATACGGGCTTCAATTTCGGCTTGATCCGCTGCAGCAAAGCCGTTGTCTCTGCACCGCGATGGCCGATCATCGGCTGGCTCATTGCGCGCTGTACACTAGGCGGAATTGGTGATGGTCCTGGAATCCGTAGTAAAAGTTGATCTGGTAACATAATTTCTTTTCCTCCTTGGATTGTAAGATATCTTCACAGGTAAAAGAGCCCATAAGAAAAGCCTTCCGCTCCCTTACCTGATAAGTAAGGGGCGAAAAGCTTGGATCTACTCACGCGGTGCCACCCTTTTTCACTGTCTGCTTTCACACGACAGCCTTCATTGAAGCTATGCATAACGGGCATATACCGGACAAACCTACTAAATTCAGCCTGCCTATTCAGAAGTGCTGCCCTTTGACGGATTATGCTAGTTCACACCAGCCACTAGCTCTCTTGGATAATCACGAACAAAGGTATGATCTTCATCAACATAGTTATGTTTTGGTTCAATTTTTTATTTATCATAGCAGACTTACAGTCATTGTCAATACGTTTTCTAATAATTTTAGCAAATCCGATTGTTCGGATTTTGCTGTAATCTGCTTCCTTCTGCCTTTTTTGCTATACTGGAAAAAATAATAAATGCGCTGGAGGTATGAAACATGCAATTGGAAACAGCAGCTAAAATGATCGCAGGTGCTTCATCAGTCGCAGTCTTGACAGGAGCTGGGGTATCCACTGCCAGCGGTATTCCTGATTTCCGCTCCACCACTGGTCTTTGGACTGCTGATGAATCCCGGGAATACTATATCTCCAATCACTATTTTTATAAGAATCCAGTAGATTTCTGGCAGAAATACAAGGATATTTTCCGCGTGAAGCTGCTAAAGGATTATGGTCCGAACCATGTACATCGCTATCTCAGAGACTTAGAAGTGAACGGAAAACAAATCGCTGTCATCACCCAGAATGTTGATTGTCTTCATACCCTTGCAGGTAATGAGCATGTCATTGAATACCATGGTACTTTGAATAGTGCCACATGCCCGAACTGCGGCAGGAGCTATGGCTTGCCTTATCTATTGGCAGCTGAAACCCCTGTTTGCGAGAGTTGTGAGCATGTGCTGAAGCCGGATGTTGTTTTGTTTGGTGATCCGATTACCGAGCATGACAGAGCAGAACGGGCGATACAGCAGAGCGAACTCGTTCTTGTATTGGGAACATCCCTGCTCGTCAGTCCATTCAACATGCTTCCTGAATACGCCAGCTCACTTGGAAAGCCATCCATCCTGATCAATCGGGAACCAACAGTCATGGATGAGCTATTTGATATTGTCATTCATGATGATCTTTCCGAAATTGTACAGCAGCTGCAAAAATAGCGAGCCCCCTCAGGGAGCTCGCTATTTTTCATTCGTATTGATAATGGTGAACCGGTTTGGATTGTTTGACTAACAGAACGAATACTACGGCGGCAACAGCAAAGGCCCCTGCAATAGTAAACGCAAACTGTAAGCCAGCTGTCATCGCCTGATCAGCACTCTGGGAAGCTACAGCTTGGCTCCCGCCGCTCATCAAGGTGATGAACAGTGCCGGACCAATTGCCCCAGAGATTTGATTAAAGGCATTCAGAGAAGCACTGCCATGAGAATAGAGCTCTTCCGTCAATTGGTTCAGACCCAATGTCGTCATCGGTGTCAGAATCAGCCCAATTGCGAAAGTAAAGCCAACATACAGCAACGTAAACTGCAGCATTGTCGTTTCAGTTGAAATTGTCGTCATCAACCCGATCATTGCTACTAGAAGTACTGTTCCTGTGATAGCAAATGGCTTAGGTCCGAATCTATCGGAAAGACGGCCAGTAAGCAATGCCATGATTGCAATCATGATACCGCCTGGGAACAGGACAATGCCAGAATCAAAAGCACTGATTCCTAAAGCATCCTGCATGAACACAGGCAAGAGAATCATCGCTGCAAAGAAGCACATCATGACTGTAATGGTCACTAATATTGCCATTAAGAAATTTTTATTTTTGTATGGGCGCAAATCCAGCATCGGCGTCTCCAAATTGAATTGACGATAAGCGAAATATGCAATCGCAGCTAGTCCAATCATTAAAGCGCCTAACACTAACGGACTTGTCCATCCTTCTGCTCCAGCACTGCTGAATCCGATAACGATTGAACCAAAACCGATCACTGCCAGCACGACAGATAGGATATCGATCTTTGTACGCTTCGTCTCCAGCACATTCCGAACATAATAAGCAGCAAAGCCAAGCAAAACAAGTGTCACAGGCAATACGCTGATGAACACAAATCGCCAGGAAGCCTGTTCCACAACAAGACCGGAAAATACAGGACCGATAGCAGGTGCAAACAGTATCACTACCATGAGCAACCCAAGCATTGAACCGCGCTTGGCGAGCGGTGTAATTGTAATAATCACTGTCGTTACAAGCGGGATGATAATCCCTGAACCAGAAGCTTGAATCACACGTCCGAGCAACAGAATTGAAAAGTTAGGAGCAATACCGGCAATCAGCGTTCCTATAAAGAAAAACGATAGTGCAGTAAGCAATAATTGCCGCGTTGTAAAACGCTGCATCAGATAAGCACTGATCGGAATAAGAATACCGATTGTCAGCATATAACCGGTTGAAAGCCAATGAGCAGTCGTCGTTTGGATTCCAAGGGTCTCTTCTATATTGGGCAAAGCGACATTCATCACAGTTTCATTTATCAATGCAATGAAATTCCCCACCATTAAGACAATGATCAACGGAATACGATTTTCCACTTGCACATGCTTGTCAATTGTTTGTGTAGTAGCAGCCATATAGATGCTCCTTTCCATCTGTCAGATTAAGAATCAACTTTTCCCATTATAAGGGTTCTGCTATGAGATTCAAGCATCTTGTTCGTAATAGGCGCATATTATCAAATTAATTAAATTCTGAAAACTAGATACAAAAAGAGACCCTCCATATAGAGCCTCTTGTCATATACTCAGCTATTAAAATATATAAAAAAAAGCATCATCCTGATGGATGATGCTTTTCTCATTACTCGCTCACGTATGGCAATAGAGCCATTTGACGAGAACGTTTGATAGCGATTGTCAATTTACGCTGGTATTTTGCAGAAGTTCCAGTCACACGGCGAGGAAGAATTTTTCCACGCTCGGAGATGAAACGTCTAAGCAAATCAACGTCTTTGTAATCGATGTAAGTGATGCCATTTGCTGTGAAATAACATACTTTTCTGCGCTTAGCGCGACCACGACGTGCTGCCATATCAGATTGCCTCCCTTAAATTAAAATGGTAGATCATCATCGGAAATATCGATCGGTTCACCTTTATCACGGAAAGGATCTTGGTCGTTATTTCGATTATTGTTATTGTTATTGTTGCTATTGAAATTGTTATTATTGTTGTTGAAGTTCGAGTTCTGATTTTGGTATCCAGAAGAACCTTGTCCGCCTCCTTGAGAGCCACCTTTGGTCTCGAGGAATTGCACGCTATCCGCAACAATTTCTGTTACATAAACACGATTACCCTCTTGATTATCGAAGCTTCTCGTTTGGACACGGCCATCTACGCCAACCAGACTTCCTTTGCTCATGAAGTTCGCCAGATTTTCGGCTGGACGTCTCCATACAACACAGTTAATGAAATCTGCCTCACGTTCGCCTGACTGATTAGAGAAAGGACGGTTTACTGCTAAGGTAAAGTTGGCAACTGCCACTCCATTTGGTGTGTAACGCAGGTCCGGATCCTTGGTTAATCTGCCGACAAGTACGACACGATTTAACATCAGAACCCCTCCTTATTTCTCGTCTAGACGAATAGCCATCTGACGAATAATATCATCAGAGAACTTCGCTTGACGGTCGAATTCATTAATAGCAGCTTCTTCGCCGTTTAGATTAATGACATAGTAGTAGCCATCACGGTAATCGTTGATTTCGTAAGCAAGACGTTTCTTGCCTTTCTCGTCAACTTTCACGATTTCCGCACCGTTATCAGTTAGGATTCCGTTGAAACGCTCAACTAGAGCAGTTTTAGCTTCTTCCTCGATATCTGGGCGGACGATGTACATGATTTCGTATTCTCTCATCCGTTTGCACCTCCTTTTGGACTTAACGGCTCTTATCTTTCATAAGAGCAAGGAGTAATCTTAATTACTCACAATGATGAATTATAGCAAATTATCTGCCGTTAAGCAAGCTGTTTCCACATATTTGCAAGATGAGGATCCGACCTTACACGTTGAAACGGAAATGCATGACATCCCCGTCTTTCACCAAATACTCTTTTCCTTCCAAACGAACTTTCCCACGTTCTTTCGCAACACTCATAGAACCCGCATCAACCAGGTCTTCGTAGGAAACTGTTTCCGCACGAATGAATCCTTTTTCAAAGTCACTATGGATGATACCAGCTGCCTGAGGAGCTTTGATACCCATAGGGAACGTCCAAGCACGAACTTCTTGTTCACCAGCCGTGAAGTAAGTTGCAAGCCCAAGAAGGCTGTAAGACGCCTTGATCAGCTGATCCAAACCGGACTCCGGAATACCTAGCTCTTCGAGGAACATTTCTTTTTCCTCTCCTTCGAGCTCTGCAATTTCCGATTCAATCTTCGCACAGACAACAATCACCTGCGCACCTTCGTTTGCAGCGAACTCCTGCACTTTTACAAGATTCTGATTGGCAGAAGGATCTGCTACTTCTTCTTCACTCACGTTAGCAGCATACAAGACTGGTTTGCTTGTCAATAGATGCAAGCCTTTCACAATCTTACTTTGCTCCTCAGTAAATTCCAGCGCTCGTGCTGGCTGTTCGTTCTCTAATCCATCCTTAATTTTGGACAGGATCTCTTGTTCTACAACAGCTTCTTTGTCTTTTTGACGTGCAAGTTTTTCCACACGCTGCAGACGTTTGTTGACAGAATCAAGATCCGCAAAGATCAATTCCAAGTTAATCGTCTCGATATCATCGATAGGATCTACTTTACCGGATACATGCGTAATATTTTCATCATCAAAGCAGCGCACTACGTGAACGATTGCATCCACTTGTCTGATGTGTGATAGGAACTGGTTTCCTAGTCCCTCCCCTTTACTTGCACCTTTTACGATACCAGCGATATCGGTGAACTCAAATGCAGTCGGGATAGTTTTTTTCGGTTTGACCAGTTCAGTCAATTTATTTAAACGTGAATCAGGGACTTCTACGATGCCGACATTCGGATCGATCGTACAGAACGGATAGTTTGCAGATTCCGCTCCCGCCTGTGTGATCGCATTGAACAATGTGGATTTACCGACGTTTGGTAATCCGACAATACCTGCTGTTAAAGCCATGTAATCTTCCACTCCTTAAGTGTCCTGGCCGCTTTTACGTACAGCCGGCCAAAATAGATCTGCTTACTGAACACTCCGCCCAAAGGCAGGGAAGATGGGGCAGTACCGGTAACTGACTTACGATATATCATGCCAGCTTGCCCTTACTTTGTCCAAGTAAACATACGTACTTCTAGAGTACACTATTCTCTATAAAACAGCAAAATTATGTGTAGATTTCTGCCATTTGGATACGCATTTCTTTCTATAATTGATTTTTGTATATAAAAAAAGAAGTCCTTCCGATGACAAGATCGGACAGACTTCTATGTTTCACGTGAAACGCGTATTTTAATTTGTCGGTTCTTCTGCATGCTCCAAAACTTTTTTCATTTTTGTCTCGAATTTTTTTCGAGGAATTAGCACGCTATGACCACAGCCTTCACATTTAATCCGGATATCCATTCCCAACCGGATAATCTTCCACCGATTTTCGCCACACGGATGGGCTTTTTTCATTTGTACCACATCATTAAGCTGATAGACTTTGTCACTCACGAGCATTCCCCCTTACTGCACTTTCCTGCATGAGCTCTTCTGCTTCTTGTTTATTATACATGACCAGCCTTGGAGCTGGAATACTGATATTGCGTTCCAATAGTTTTGTTTTAATACGGTTTCTAGCTTCCCTTGCCACACCAAAATGCTGCATTGGCAAAGTTTCAATGATTGCCCGCAAAACGATGTGAGACGTTGACAAGGTCTCCACACCTAATAGCTGCGGGGTTGATTGTATCTCAGGATATTCAGCAGGCATTTCCAGCAGCACCTGCATGATGACCTCTTCTGCTACTTGCAGATTCGCTTCATACGGTACATTGATGTCCAATACTCCCAGACTGTTGTGGACAGAGAAGTTGGTCACTTGTGTAATATTGCCATTTGGTATGATATGCAGTTCGCCTGTCCAGTTACGAATCTTACATGTCCGCAATCCGATCTCCTCTACATCTCCCCGTACTCCAGCCGTTTGAATATTATCTCCTACAGAAAATTGGTTTTCGAAGATAATGAAGAAGCCGCTGATAACATCCTTCACTAAGTTTTGTGCTCCGAAACCTATTGCTAAACCGGCAACTCCGGCACTTGCAATCAATGCGCCAATGTTTAATCCAAGTTGTGATAACACCATCACAACAGCGGTGAAATACACGACATACGTAATTACATTTTGGATTAGTTTTTTCAGCGTATTTTCGCGGCGTTCTGATACGAGAGGAGCTTTTAATTTCGCCTTTTCCCTAAAGGAATTATGAAAAGTCCTCTCCACTATATTATTGGCTACGCGAGCGACAACCATAGATAATATAATGATCATTACAATCTTTAACACTGCTAATCCAATGGTTGTCCAAAGCTCGGCACTCGTCAAATAATCGTAAATACTGGTCCATTGCTCCTCTACATTCATGAAGTACGTATCTCCTCGTCCAGTTGTTTTCTTTATATATTATCAAATTTCTATTTCATTTTGTATCGATTTAGTATTGGGTATATAAGAATGGCGGAGAGGATGTAAAGATTAGCAAAGCCAAAAATCGGGTACATCAAAGCTATCAAGTCTGTAAAACCAAGCTGTGTGAGCGGCAGCATAAGCAAAACCAGCACAGCTGCTTGCAGCCAAAGCGGTCCCTTCCATTTTGTTCGAAATCGTGAAACAATACCCAGTATTCCCGAGACAGCCGAGGTATAGATAGCAAGCCATAACACAATGCTGATGCCAATAAGTACAATAGAGGGATAGTTTTTCAAAATATAGAACAATGGGATATCATAGTGTGGAATTGCATGACTGATATGCATCAAATCATTATTGTATAAGTACGTAAGCGCACCAATGATTAGCCCGCTGCCGATACTCGCAATCCATAACTCCCCCTTCCCTTTCATTTGCTTCCCGATTGCACCAATTACAGCTACAACAGGAAGGATATTCAGCGCTGTGAATGGGAATGCCGCTTGCCAATTTGCCTGTTCACGCCAATCCTGCAGCAGATTGATTTGTTCATGTCTTGTATAGATGATAAGAACAAGAACAAGGCCTCCGACTAGGATAGGAAGGATATAACTATTCATCGAAACGACACCCTCTACATTGGATGTGAAAATAAGGACAATCATTAACGCAATGAAGAGAATGCCCAGCCAATTCGGAATCTGATACATCGTTCCAGTAGCACCGCCAGCAGCAATCATAACAACAGTAACTGTAAAAAGATAGAAAACAATCAACACATCATAAAATGCAGCCAACCTTCTCCCGACAAGCCGCTCCAGTACCGGAAAGTAATGCGCGCTTCTTTCGGTGAAGCTTATATGCAGAATCACATGACTGCATATCGTAAACAGAACGGTGAAAATGATGATAGCCAGTCCACTTTCATAGCCAAAAAATTGCCAGATCTCTCTTCCTGAAGCATATCCAGCTCCTATTAATGTTGCCAATATCAAAAACATCCATTTCAGCCCTGCAGCCCACATCACAGTCCCTCCAATTTCATATGAACACGTATAGAAAAAGTAGAAAAGCTATATACTATTACCAATATGTGTATGGAGGATAAGCTATGAGCCTGAAGAGAATATTTACGAAAAAAAAGGAGTTCCGCTGCGACTATCAAGACCCCCTTCTTATGAGTAAAGCCTATGAAACAATCAGCTCATGGATTCCTGATGATCGGGAGATAGTCGTCCTTTGCATCGGTACAGATCGTTCAACCGGTGATGCACTAGGACCCATTATTGGTTCATTTCTGACGGAAAAACCATTGAACAGACTTCAGGTTTACGGGACTCTGGAATCTCCTGTGCATGCTGTCAATCTGGTTGAACGTCTGCAAATGATAGAGGAAAAACATCCAAATGCTTATATAATTGCAATTGATGCCTGCTTAGGCAGGACCAGTTCCATCGGTTCTATTATCGTTTCTCCTACACCTCTTCGTCCGGGTGCCGCATTAAAGAAAAATCTCCCAGCAGTTGGGGATGCCCAAATAACTGGAATTGTTAACGCCAGCGGTGATATGGAGTATTTTGTGTTACAAAATACTCGTTTGCATCTTGTCATGCAGTTAGCATACAAAATCAGTGCCCTCTTACTTGCTGTCGATCGCAAACAAGTTCCTTTACTGTCACCCGACATAACAGCTGCCGAAAATTGATATGTTTCACGTGAAACAAACAAAAAAAGCCAAGAGAAGCGTAAGCTCCAATTGGCTTTTATC
This sequence comes from Terribacillus aidingensis, assembly GCF_040703035.1. Classification (NCBI taxonomy): domain Bacteria; kingdom Bacillati; phylum Bacillota; class Bacilli; order Caryophanales; family Bacillaceae; genus Terribacillus; species Terribacillus aidingensis. The sequence continues at coordinate 3,458,254 of NZ_CP159996.1, forward strand.
TATTCAATACATTTAAAATTCTTTCCAAATCTTCATCGGAGAAGAACTGAATCTCTATCTTCCCTTTTCGCTTACCACGATGAATTGTTACATCTGTTCCGAATTGATTCCGCAGCTGGGATTCAGTCTGAACAAGAAATATATCCTTTACAGCTTTCTTTTTCTCTGGTTCTGGAAGATTATTGTTCATCTTGATGATGAGCTGCTCTACTTGCCGGACATTCAGCGATTCGTTGCGTATTTTTTCAACTAGCGGCTGCAATCTCTTTTTATCCTTTAACCCCAATAGAGCGCGCCCGTGACCCATTGATAATTCACCATGATTGATTAAGTCACTAATCTCGGGGGGCAGCGTCAATAAACGAACAAGGTTCGCTATATGAGATCGGCTCTTACCTAAGCGTTTAGCTAAAATCTCCTGCGTGATATCCAATTCCTTCATCAAATTGGAATACGCTTGTGCTTCTTCAATCGGCGTGAGATCTTCCCTCTGAAGGTTTTCCAGCAAGGCAAGCTCCATCATCTTCTCATCATCCAATGACTTGATGATGACAGGTACTTTTTTCAAACCGGCTGCTTTTGCTGCGCGGAATCTTCTTTCTCCCGCTACAATTTCATAGCCTTTTATACTCTTACGGACAATGAGTGGCTGCAGGATGCCATATTCCTGAATTGATTGCGACAATTCCTCAATTGCATCTGCAGAAAAGACTTTGCGCGGTTGATATGGATTCGCCCGGCATTCCTTGATTGCAATTTCTTGAATCTGATCTTCTTCTTTCATTTCCAATTCTGGAAAGAAAGCATTAAGACCTTTCCCCAACCCTTTGGCCATGCGCCATCACTTCCTTTGCTAAGTCTAAATAAACTTCTGCACCACGCGACTTCGGATCGTAAATAATGATTGGCTGACCATAACTAGGTGCTTCCCCCAACCGGACATTTCTTGGAATGATCGACTGGTACACTTTATCTTGAAAATATTTCTTTACTTCTTCAATAACTTGAATACCAAGATTCGTACGGGCATCCAGCATTGTCAGCAATACTCCTTCAATCATTAGATGCTTATTCAAATGTTTTTGTACAAGGCGAATCGTATTCAATAGCTGACTTAGCCCTTCTAATGCATAATACTCACATTGAACTGGGATAAGGACAGTATCTGCCGCTGTCAGCGAATTCAAAGTCAACAATCCTAAAGAAGGCGGACAATCGATGATGACATAATCATAATTGTCTTTCACACTATCAATAGCCTTTTTCAGACGGACTTCCCTTGAGATCGTAGGCACTAGCTCGATCTCGGCTCCTGCAAGCTGAATAGTAGCCGGAATGACATCCAAATTATCAACAGCTGTTGATACAAGGACGTTTTCGGCTTCCATATCTTCGACTAGGACGTTATATACACAATTTTCGACATCTGCTTTGTTTACACCAACACCGCTTGTAGCATTTCCTTGCGGATCAATGTCTACTAGCAAAACTTTATTTCCTAAAAAAGCCAGGCAAGCACTCAAATTGACGCTAGAGGTTGTTTTCCCTACTCCGCCCTTTTGATTTGCTATTGCGATTACTTTGCCCATGGTGTCACCTACCTCAAACTCAATACATTTATTCTATCATTTTTTCATAGAAACCGACGGATAAATTCAAGATTTTGAAAAGTTAGCTCCCTTTTCCTATATAAAAACCCATCTTTCAGCAAGATGGGGATATTATTAGAGCTTTATTCAGGATTTTTTCGGGATTTTAATCGTAATTTGATAATAATCGTCCTTATCTTCTTCCTCTGTTTCCAAGTTGATACCGGTATCGGAAACCATGGAAAGTGATTGACGGATTGTATTCATGGCAATGCGCATATCCTTATTGATACCCTTCAGCTTCGGACGCTTCTTTTTCGGCTGGGCATTTAAAATACGAGCAATGCGTGCTTCTGTCTCTTTTACATTCAATTCTTTATCTATAATTTCCTGCAAAATCAACTCTTGTTTTTCTGCATCTTTAAGAGCTATGAGCGCACGAGCATGCCGTTCTGTAATTTTCTTTGCCAATAACGCTTGTTGTACAGATTCTGGAAGCTTTAACAAGCGCATCTTATTAGCAATGGTAGATTGGCTTTTTCCGAGACGCTGCGCCAGTGCTTCCTGAGTCAAAGAATGCAGCTCCAATAAACGCTCATATGCAAGAGCTTCTTCGATAACAGTCAACTCTTCACGCTGCAGGTTTTCTATCAGTGCTACAGAGGCCGTCTCTGTATCCGACATTTCACGGATGATGGCAGGCACTGTTTCCCATTCTAAGGACTGCACTGCACGCCAGCGACGCTCTCCTGCAATCAATTCATAGCTGCCCTCAGAATTTTTCCGTACAACTATTGGCTGGATGATGCCATGTGTGCGGATCGTCTGTGCAAGCTCTTTGATTTTATCCTCTTGGAAAACAGTTCTTGGTTGGTATTGGTTCGGGACAATATCCTGTACCCGAAGGTTTACTACTTCATCCTGATGCGCATCATTTTCCGTTTCTGCTGAATCCGATTTATCACCTAGCCCAAAAATACGGCTGAAAGGGTGTAACATCCTCAGACACCACCTTTTTTTACAATCCTAATCTAGCAAGCAGGTACATAAGGAATAGTAAATGTTTCACGTGAAACATGTATAAAAAGGCGCAGCAGTTCTACAGTAGAAGCTGCTGCGCTTACATAAGCCGAGCCAGTTCCTTATCTACTATTTTATCATAGATTGGTTGAGAATGGTAAGCTTGTATGGTACTTCATTCACTATTTTTCTTTTGTATTAAACGATCGGCTCGCGGTTTGGAACTCCAGCTTTACGAGGGTATTTCTTCGGTGTCTTTCGACGTTTGGCGATGATGGCGATATTCCTTTCTCCACCCTCTTCTGGCAAGTCGAAAGTGAAGCTTTCCACCAATTCACCGCCCAGCAATTGAATTGCTGGTTCTGCCTCCCGAAGTTCCGTTTCCAAATTAGGTCCTTTCATGGCAATAAAATGACCTTTAGTCCGGCAAAGCGGCAGACACAACTCTGACAGTACGGACATCCGAGCTACTGCTCTCGCCGTGACCAAATCATAGGATTCACGGAAGGATTCATTTTTCCCGAAATTCTCTGCTCGGTCATGATAAAAAGCGACATTGGATAAGCCAAGCTTCGTTGCAAGCTCGTTAAGGAAAGTAATTCTCTTCTTCAAGGAGTCAACAATTGTCACTTTCAGCTCTGGAAAAACAATTTTCAGCGGGATAGATGGAAACCCAGCTCCTGCTCCAACATCACAAATACTTTCATCTCCTTTAAAATCAAAGAAGAAAGCAGCAGAAATCGAATCGTAGAAGTGCTTTAAATACACTTCCCCTTTTTCTGTAATTGCTGTTAAGTTCATCTTTTCATTCCACTCCACCAATAGATGGAAATAATCCTCCAGCTGCTTTAGCTGCTTCTCGGATAATGTGATTCCTTGCTCATCCAATTGTTGTAGAAAATCTGCTTGGTTCATCCTGTACCTCTTTTCGACAGATTATTGATTTGCTGCTTTCACGTGTCCACCTTGTTCGATAAATACGAGCAGGATGGAAACATCGGCTGGGTTTACACCGGAAATACGGGATGCCTGGCCAACAGATAGCGGACGGACTTTTTTCAGTTTTTCGCGTGCTTCTGTTGCAAGTCCGCTGACATCATCGTAATTTATTGTATCTGGTATTTTTTTATCTTCCATACGCTTCATCCGTTCCACTTGCTGCATGGATTTCGCGATATAGCCTTCATACTTCGTTTGAATCTCAACTTGCTCTTTTACGTCAGCAGGCAGCTCTTTGTCTGCAGGAACGATTTTCTCCAGCAAGCTGTATTTGATTTCAGGACGCTTCAAAAGATCAGATGCACGCTGTGCTTCTTTCATGACAGATCCGACTTCGTCCATCAGCTCAAGCACATGCGGTTCTGTTTTAATGATGATCCCTGATAAACGATTTCGTTCTTCTTCAATCAGGCGTTTTTTCTCCAGGAAGCGCGCATAGCGTTCTTCGCTGATCATACCGATTTGATGTCCAATTTCAGTCAAACGCATATCTGCATTATCATGACGAAGCAGCAAACGGTATTCTGCACGTGATGTTAGCAGACGGTAAGGTTCATTTGTACCTTTTGTAACCAAGTCATCGATCATAACACCGATGTAAGCTTGGGAACGATCAAGAATCACAGGATCTTTGCCGAGTGCTTTTGCAGCAGCATTGATACCAGCCATGATTCCTTGACCGGATGCTTCTTCATAACCGGATGTTCCATTGATTTGACCCGCTGTGTAAAGACCAGGAATTTTTTTCGTTTCCAAAGTTGGCCATAGCTGTGTCGGAACCATTGCATCATACTCGATTGCATAGCCGGCACGCATGATTTCAGCGTTTTCCAAACCAGGGATCGTTTGAAGCATTTCTTTTTGGACGTATTCCGGCAAGGAAGTAGACAGTCCTTGTACATATACTTCCTCTGTGTTGCGTCCTTCTGGCTCCAAGAAGATCTGGTGGCGCGGTTTATCGTTGAAACGGACAACTTTATCTTCAATAGAAGGACAGTAACGCGGTCCTGTTCCTTTGATCATACCGGAATACATAGCAGATAGACCTAGGTTTTCATTGATGATATTATGTGTGAATTCATTAGTGTACGTCAGCCAGCAAGGGATCTGATCGGTAATGAATTCAGTTGTTTCATAAGAGAACGCAAGCGGTTCTTCGTCTCCTGGCTGAATTTCTGTTTTGGAATAATCGATGGAACGGCTGTTTACACGTGGCGGTGTGCCAGTTTTGAACCGTACCATTTCCAAGCCAAGTTCTTCAAGATGCTCTGACAACGTAACGGATGCACGCTGGTTGTTCGGGCCGCTTTCATAAGAAACATCTCCGATGATGACGCGTCCGCGCATGAATGTTCCAGTCGTGATAACGACTGTCTTTGCGTAATACGCCGCTTTCGTTTCTGTGATGACACCTTTGCAGACACCATCTTCAATGATCAAACGGTCAACCATCGCTTGACGCATCGTCAGGTTTTCTTGGCTTTCCAATGTTTTCTTCATTTCAGTGATATATAGCGGTTTATCCGCTTGAGCTCGCAAAGCACGTACGGCAGGACCTTTTCCTGTGTTGAGCATACGCATTTGAATATACGTTTTATCAATAACTTTACCCATCACGCCGCCAAGTGCATCGATTTCGCGCACTACCACACCTTTTGCAGGTCCGCCGACGGATGGATTACATGGCATGAATCCTGTCATGTCAAGGTTCATGGACAGCATTAGAGTATTAGCACCCATTTTTGCTGCTGCCACACCAGCTTCACAGCCAGCATGTCCTGCACCTATGACGATGACATCATAATGCCCAGCATCGTATGTCATGTTCATTCTCTCCTTTTTTTATTTTCCTAAGCAAAACTGTGAAAACAGTTGGTCGATTAAGCTTTCATGCACGGTATCTCCGATGATTTCACCGAGCAATTCCCATGTTCTTGTCACATCTATTTGGACAATATCCATCGGCATTTGCATTTCGATGCCATTCATCGCTTCCCGAAGTGATGACAATGCCTGCTTCAAAAGCTGGATATGTCTTACATTCGATATATAACTCAAGTCGCCGCCATCGATTTCCCCTGCAAAGAAGGTATCTTTGATAGCAAGCTCCAATTCGTCGATTCCTTTTTCTTCAATCAATGCAGTCGTAATGACCGGACGGTCTCCTGCCAGCTGACGAACTTCTTCCAGATCGATTTGCTGGGAGAGATCCGTTTTGTTGACGATGACAATCACATCTAGACCGGCAACAGCTTCGAATAAGTTACGATCCTCGTCAGACACAGCTTCTCCATAGTTCAGCACAAGCAAAATAAGGTCACTTTGCTTTAGAACCTGACGTGAGCGCTCTACACCGATTCGTTCCACGATATCCTCTGTTTCACGGATTCCTGCTGTATCAACCAGCTTCAATGGAACGCCGCGTACATTGACGTATTCTTCAATGATATCTCGCGTCGTACCGGCGATTTCTGTAACAATGGCTTTATTTTCATGCACTAGTGCATTCATCAAAGAAGATTTTCCAACGTTCGGACGGCCGATAATTGCTGTAGCCAACCCCTCCCGCAGGATTTTTCCTTGCTTCGCCATTTCGAGCAGCTTCTCTATCTCTTCATACACATATTGTGTTTTTTCAATCATCATATTGTGGGACATCTCTTCCACATCATCATACTCGGGATAATCAATGTTCACTTCAACATGCGCTACTGTTTCCAATAATTCCTGGCGCAGCTTCTGGATCAAACGGGATAGTCTGCCCTCCATCTGATTGAGAGCAACGTTCATTGCCCGATCAGTTTTCGCTCGGATCAAATCCATGACAGCTTCTGCTTGAGAAAGGTCGATGCGTCCATTAAGAAAGGCTCTCTTAGTGAACTCCCCTGGCTCTGCCAGACGGGCACCTTCCTGCAATGCTAGTTCCAGGACACGATTCACGGATACTAGACCACCGTGGCAATTTATTTCAACGACATCTTCCCGTGTGAATGTTTTCGGTGCCTTCATAACAGACACCATCACTTCCTCTGCAACCTCGCCGGTTTCCGGGTCGATGAGTTTACCATAATGAATTGTATGACTTGGTACATCAGTCAGTTTTTTTCCATCAAAAAGTTTAGCAGCAATCTCCACTGCTTCAGCACCACTAAGACGAACAATGGCTATCGCTCCTTCTCCAACAGGAGTCGATATCGCAGCTATTGTATCATTCTGCATTTCTTCACCTCTTTCTATCTTTTTTTATCTATTTATCCACAGCATATAGCTATGATTAAGTTTATACTCACTAACTTATAAGAATAGCACAGGTGTCTATCAAAAAGAAAGATATCCACATGAAAATTTAGTGGCAGATGCTAGCTTCGGTTTATCCACATGTGAATAGAGAGCATAAAAAAAGTCTTGGCATCATTGCCAAGACTTTTCCTTAACTGGTTGGATGACGATATACCTGTTCGGTTCCTTACCTTTCGAAACGGTTTCGACACCCTTTTGTTTTTGAGCTGTCGCATGGATGATTTTCCGTTCGCTAGCCGGCATTGGATCAAGAGGAATTGCTTTTTGCAGCGCCAATGCCTTACTGACAGCCTGGACAGCTAGCATTTCAAGCGTTTCCCGTCTTCTTGACCGATATCCTTCCGCATCGACGGTAACGGTAAAATGATATGCTTTTTGCTGATGCAGAAATTGTTCGACAAGCTGTTCCAGCGCATTGAGCGTTTGTCCCCTTTTTCCAATCAACATGCCGAGATTTTCTCCGCTCAGTGTAAACATCACATGCTTTTTCTTCCGGGCCGTGATCTCCACCTCTGTACCTGGGCGCAGATGCTGGATGACACTTTCCAAATATTCTTTTGCTGCTTGTACGTTATCAGTCTTCACGACCACTTTAATTACTGCCGGTTTGGCACCGAACAGATTGAGGAAGCCTTTGCTTCCTTCATCTATTATAGTGACTTCGACTGCTTCCTTAGAAACACGTAACTGCTGTAAAGCTGATTGAATCGCATCATCTACTGTTTTGCCGCGAGCAGTCAGCTGTTTCATTATTTCTTGCTGTCTGCTTGTGCTTTGTTTTTCGACATCATTGGTTTATTGATAAGCAATGTCTGTGCCACCATGAAGATGTTTCCGACTACCCAATACAATGCCAAAGCTGATGGAAGGAATAGCGCAAATACAGTAATCATGACTGGCATGATATAAAGCATCATCGTCATTTGCGGATTAGCTGCCATTGCTGTATTTCCTGCCATCATCAATTTCTGCTGCAGGAATGTTGCAAGACCTGCTACGATTGGCAGAATGAAGTATGGATCCGGGGATCCAAGCTGTACCCAAAGGAAGTTATGTTCCTTGATTGCTTCTGTACGGCTGATTGCTTGATAGAAAGCAAGCAAAATTGGCATCTGTACGATGATCGGCAGACATCCTGCCAAAGGATTTACACCGTGACGCTGGAAGAGCTGCATCGTTTCCTGCTGTAGTTTCTGTTGCGTGTTTGCATCTTTGGAGCTGTATTTCTTCTGAAGTTCCTTTAATTCAGGCTGAACTTCCTGCATTGCCCGAGAGCTCCGCAGCTGCTTGATGTTCAATGGCAGCAATACCAATCGGATGATCACTGTTACGATGATGATCCCAAGACCAAAGTTCTCACCTGTAAGATCTGCGAAATATGCAATCAACCAAGATAGCGGGTAGATGAAATACTGATTCCAGAACCCGGTACTTTCCGAAGTGATTGGATCGGTGTTCGGCGCACAGCCTGCTAGGGCAGCGACGAGCAGCACGAGTGCCAATACTATTAAAACTTTTTTACGCACCATGTTTCCTCCTTAACTTCCTTGCATAAGACTTTCCCTATTGCTTCTCTTTATTGTTTTTTCTGTTTGGCTGTTTCAGCAGATGTGATTTCCATAGCACGTGGATCAAGCTCTTTTTCAAATCCTGGTAAGCCATATCCTTCGCTGGCTGCCTGGCAATGACAATGAAATCATAGCCCGGAGCAACCTGCTCGTCCAGTTCATGAAAGGCTTGTCTCAAGTAGCGCTTAATCTTGTTCCGCATAACAGCGTTTCCAAGTTTCTTGCTGACAGACAGTCCGATACGGAAATGCGCATCCGATGTTTCCTGCTTCTTATAATATAGAACGAGCTGACGGTTCGCAAAGGAGCTTCCCTTTTGGAATACTTCCTGGAATGCCTCATTCTTTTTAATTCGATATTCTTTCTTCATAGAGGGTCCCCTCAAGCATGCCTATTTGCAGAAATAGTCTTTAATTTGAAAGAAGGAGAATAAACGCGGCATTTAAGCTTGTAGTTTATTCTCCTTCTCTACTCATGTAAAAGCACAGCTTTTTGCTGTGTCAGTACACCGTTCAAGTATATAAAGTCAAAAAGACCACTACTTCAAGTGGTCTTATGCAGACAATACTTTTCTTCCTTTACGACGACGACGAGCTAGAACTTTACGTCCGTTTTTTGTGCTCATACGCTCACGGAAGCCGTGTACTTTTTTTCTTTTACGGTTATTAGGTTGAAATGTACGTTTCATATATAAAACACCTCCCTCGAGGATATATAAAAATAATGCGAAAGGTCATAGACAGTCTTGAACATTATACGTAAAGAATGGCAGACATGTCAACCTATCATTTTTTGCGGGATCCTCTCTTTCTTTTATCCACAGCCCATGTTAACCTAGTAACCCTGTGCATAACTTTTTCCACACAAGTTTTCGACAACTTACACACATAACCGCATGCTGTGGATATATTTTGTCTACAATCGCCGGCATTTGTGGATAAGTGTCGATTAAGCATTGCAAGACAAGGATTATTCTGGTATCATATCTGTGTTTTACTGATTGGATAACCACATCACCAAAATTCATTATCCACAGATTGTGGATAAGCTGTGGACATCTATTCACAGGGCTGTAGATGCAGTTATCAACAGCAGCGTGGACAACTGAAGAAGTAGCTTCATTGCCCTTTATTATGCGGATTTTCTATCCACATCCATATATGTATGTGCACGGCCTTTTTGCATGCGTGAACCTTTTTTCGCATGTCTCGAAAAGGCCTTTTAATACCTACCATGTTGCAGTTCTTAATGGAAAGTGACTGCTTCTTTCATTTTTTTTAGAAAGGGGGATGCCTGTTGGAGAATATTCAGGATTTATGGAAAAAGACATTACAAGCAATTGAAAAAAGAATCAGTAAGCCCAGTTTTGATACTTGGCTGAAAAATACACAAGCCTATGCTCTTGAAGAAGATACACTTGTGATTGAAGCCCCCAACGAATTCGCCAGAGATTGGCTGGAAAGCAGCTACTCCTCTTTGATCGGAGATACACTTTATGAAGTGACAGGCAATCGGCTGCAGACGAAATTCATCATTCCGGAATTTCAGCAGGAAGAAGAAGTCATCCGCCAGCCGATGCCCAAAAAAGCTGCTGAAAAGGATACGTTGGCAGAATCACCAAAAAGTATGCTGAATAGCAAGTACACATTTGATACGTTCGTTATCGGCTCTGGGAATCGGTTTGCCCATGCTGCTTCGCTTGCCGTTGCAGAAGCACCAGCAAAAGCTTATAACCCGCTATTCATATATGGTGGTGTTGGGCTCGGTAAGACCCATTTAATGCATGGAATCGGCCATTATGTCTTGGATCATAATCCGAATGCAAAGGTTGTTTACTTATCCTCCGAGAAGTTCACGAATGAATTCATCAATGCCATCAGGGATAATAAGACAGCGGAATTTCGGGCTAAATACCGCAATATCGACGTCCTTCTCATAGATGATATTCAATTCCTGGCTGGAAAAGAACAGACGCAGGAAGAGTTCTTCCATACATTCAATGCGTTACATGAAGAAAATAAACAAATCATCATTTCCAGTGACCGGCCGCCAAAGGAAATTCCAACATTGGAGGACCGGCTCAGGTCCCGCTTTGAATGGGGATTGATCACGGATATCACACCTCCGGATCTGGAGACACGGATTGCCATCCTTCGCAAGAAAGCAAAAGCAGAAGGCTTGGACATCCCGAATGAAGTCATGCTGTACATTGCCAATCAAATAGACACCAATATCCGGGAGCTGGAAGGTGCTCTTATACGTGTTGTTGCTTATTCATCCCTTATCAACTCGGATATTGATGCTTCCTTGGCAGCAGATGCACTGAAAAATATCATTCCCAGCTCTAAGCCGAAGGTCATTACGATCCATGCGATCCAGGAACAAGTCGGCGAGCGCTACAATGTCCGCTTGGAAGAATTCACTGCGAAGAAACGTACGAAGGCCATCGCTTTCCCTCGCCAAATCGCTATGTTCCTATCACGGGAACTGACTGATTTCTCTTTACCGAAAATTGGAGAAGAATTCGGCGGCAGAGACCATACAACCGTTATTCACGCGCATGAGAAAATCTCTAAACTACTAAGTGTAGATCAGGATTTACAGCGCGACATCGATGAAATAAAAGAAAGACTCAAATCTTTCTGACGATTGGACCCTGTTGATAAACGTGCATAAAGCCATTTTTTATTCACATATTATCCACAGGGTATTTTTATTGGTATTACTGGGCTTTTCTATACTTATCCACATAATCACAGGCCCTATTACTACTACTGTATTTTTATAAATAATAATTAATAAGAAGAACCCCCCATAGGAGGAACGCAATTATCATGAAATTTGTCATACAACGTGATCGGCTCTTAGCAAGTATTCAGGATGTTGTGAAAGCAATCTCATCCAGAACAGCAATTCCGATCCTTACCGGGATGAAAATCGAAGCAAAAGAAGATGGAATTACGTTAACAGGAAGTGATTCTGATATTTCCATCGAATCTTTCATTCCAAAAGAAGAAGACGGCATTGTATATGTTGAACAAATTGAACCTGGCAGCATCGTACTGCAAGCAAAATACTTCCCAGAAATCGTTCGAAAAGTACCAATGAATGCTGTTGAAATTGAATCCGACGCACAGTTGAACGTAACGATCCGATCTGGAAGTGCTGAATTTAAATTAAATGGCCAGGACGCAGAGGAATATCCACAGCTGCCAAAACTGCATAGTGAAGATAGCTTTGAACTGCCTGCCGATTTACTGAAAAATGTCATCAAAGAAACTGTATTTGCTGTTTCAACCCAGGAAACTCGACCACTGCTTACTGGTGTGAATGTTCGCGTTCAGGAAGATCAGCTGCATTTTGTTGCGACAGATAGTCACCGTTTGGCATCCCGTCAGATACCTGTTTCAACAAATGAAGCAGCGTTAGGTTTCCAAAATGTTGTCATTCCAGGGAAAAGTTTGACCGAATTGAACAAAATCCTTGATGAGAACCAGGATCCTGTCGAAATTCGGATCACAAATAATCAAATTCTGTTCCGGACGAAACATCTGTATTTCCTATCCCGTCTTTTGGAAGGAAACTATCCAGATACATCCCGTCTCATTCCATCAGAAAGTAAGACAGCATTACTTATCGACACGAAGGAATTGCTCCGCTCCATCGACCGGGCATCCTTACTGGCGAAAGAAAATAGAAATAATGTCGTGAAGCTGGTAACCCAGGCTTCCGGACAGCTTGAAATCAGCAGTAATTCACCGGAAGTTGGGCGTGTCGTAGAGGAAGTGACCGTTCAGGAAATTTCAGGTGAAGAATTGCGGATCAGTTTCAGTGCAAAATATATGATGGATGCATTGAAGGTCATCGAAAGTGAGCAAGTGAAGATCGAATTCACGGGAGCAATGCGCCCATTCCTTATCCGTCCAACTGACGACGAGGACTTGCTGCAGCTGATTACACCAGTCCGTACTTACTGAGTTATTCACATGTGGATAAAGGCACTGCCCTGGCGGCGGTGCTTTTTTTCTGTGCATAACATGACGTCCTGAAGGATTGGGCATAATGAAAATAACTTTCAAAGTTGTGGATACTTTAGTAAAATAATAAGAAGGCAACATAAAGTAAGGAGAGCGGAAATGAACGAAGAAATTCAGATCAATACCGAATATATCCAGCTTGGGAAATTCCTGAAGCTAGTGAATGCTGTCGAAAGCGGCGGAATGGTCAAGCTGTATTTAGCTGATTATCCGGTGCTGGTCAATGGCGAGGAAGAAAACAGACGCGGCAGGAAGCTGTATCCGGAGGATCGTGTAGAGCTGCCGGCGACATCCGAGGTATTCATTGTCAAAAAGGCATAGCAGTCTGCCGGATACAGAAAGGACCTAAGCATGCATATCCAAGAGCTAACGCTTACGCATTATCGGAATTACGATAAGCTGCAGCTTCAATTTGACGATAAGGTGAATGTGATCATCGGCGAGAATGCACAGGGCAAGACGAATCTGATGGAGGCCATCTACGTGCTTGCCTTCTCCAAATCGCATCGAACCCCTAAAGATAAAGAACTTATCCAATGGGAGCAAGATTATGCTAAAATAGAAGGGAACATCCTCAAGCGGAAACAGCGGTTTCCGCTTGAGATCGTCCTATCGTCCAAGGGAAAGAAAGCAAAACTGAATCATCTGGAACAAAAACGCCTAAGTGATTATATCGGGGCGCTCAATGTCGTCATGTTCGCTCCTGAGGATCTGAACTTGGTGAAAGGCAGTCCGCAAATTCGCAGGCGTTTTATTGATATGGAGATCGGGCAGATTCAGCCGGTCTATATCTACCACCTTGGACAATACCAAAAAGTATTGAAGCAGCGGAATCATCTGCTGAAGCTTCTGCAGCGGCGCCAAGCTGACACGACAATGCTTGATGTGCTGACGGAGCAGCTGATCGAGCATGCTGCCATCATATTAGAGAAACGTTTCCTCTTCCTCGGAATGCTCCGAAAATGGGCACAGCCCATCCACCAGAGCATCACAACGAAGCTGGAGACGCTTGATATAGAATATCTTTCCAACTTGCACGTATCAGAAGAATCCGATAAGGAAACGCTGAGAGTAGCATATGAGGAGAAATTCTCTGAATTACGGACACGTGAAGTGGAAAGAGGGACAACTTTAGCAGGCCCCCATCGTGATGACCTGTCTTTTTATGTGAATGGGAAAGATGTACAGGCTTTCGGTTCACAAGGTCAGCAGCGTACGACTGCTCTGTCGCTGAAGCTGGCTGAGATAGAACTGATTTATAACGAAGTCGGAGATTATCCGATTCTTTTGCTGGATGATGTCTTAAGCGAGCTCGATGACAGCAGGCAATCGCATTTGCTAGAAACAATACAGGGGAAAGTCCAAACCTTTGTCTCGACGACGAATGTATCGGGAATCCAGCATGAAACTCTGAAACAGGCAGAACTGTTCACGATAAAATCTGGGAAGCTTGTCAGTGAGTCAGGAGGGTCCTGATGTTTATCTCGATCGGTTGGAATAATGTCGTCAGAGCTGAAGAAGTGGTGGCCATCCTGGAATACAGCCAAGCAGCTAAAACAGTTGATCCCACTTTGGCAGAAAACGATGAAGCGGATCATATATCAGCCAAATCTATCATTGTCACCACTGATCGGATTTATTCCAGTCCATTATCCGTGCAGACATTGAAGAAACGGGCTGATACAACGGTTCCGAGAATGATAGAAGAAGATAACCTTTAAAGAAATGCAGGTGATTTAAATGGCAATGGAAGATAAAATGCCTGAAGAACAGTTGTATGGTGCAGATCAGATACAAGTACTAGAAGGATTGGAAGCAGTCCGCAAACGACCGGGAATGTACATCGGGTCTACGAGTGAACGCGGTCTGCACCATCTTGTATGGGAGATTGTCGATAATAGTATCGATGAGGCGCTTGCTGGCTACTGTGACCATATCCAAGTAATCATCGAAGAAGATAACAGTATCACTGTTGAAGATAATGGCCGAGGAATCCCGGTAGGTACACATGAGAAGACTGGCCGCCCAGCGGTTGAAGTTATCATGACAGTACTTCATGCCGGCGGTAAATTCGGCGGCGGAGGCTATAAGGTATCCGGAGGTCTCCACGGGGTAGGTGCGTCAGTTGTAAATGCTTTGTCCACGCAGCTTGATGTCCAGGTACACCGCGATGGCAAAATCCATGAACAAAGCTTCCAGCGTGGAATTCCGACAGGAGACCTTCAAGTGACTGGTGAATCCGATAGAACTGGTACAATTACACATTTCAAACCAGATCCTGAGATTTTCACAGAAACGACTGAATATAACAAAGAGACATTACTAGTTCGTATCCGGGAGCTTGCGTTCCTGAACAAAGGACTGGCAATCAGCCTGGAAGATAAACGCGAAGAGAATCCAGAGCGCATCACCTTCCATTACGAAGGCGGTATCCGTTCATATGTGGAGCATCTCAATCGTTCCAAGGAAGTACTGCACGAGCCATTCTATGCAGAGAATACAGATTCCGAAATCACTGTAGAGATTGCTTTGCAATACAATGACGGCTACACAAGCAGTATCTACTCATTTGCGAATAATATCCACACGTATGAAGGCGGAACGCATGAAGCTGGTTTCAAATCCGGCCTGACGCGTGTAATTAATGACTATGCTCGCAAAAACAACATGTTCAAAGAGGCAGATCCAAACCTTTCTGGGGATGATGTGCGCGAAGGATTGACTGCAATCATTTCCATCAAGCATCCGGATCCGCAGTTCGAAGGGCAGACGAAAACGAAGCTCGGAAACAGTGAAGCTCGTCAAGTAACGGATGCAGCGTTCACAGAGCTATTTTCCAAGTTCTTATTTGAGAACCCTGATACAGCACGAATTGTTGTTGAAAAAGGTTTGATGGCATCCCGTGCCCGTATTGCAGCCAAGCGTGCTCGCGAACTAACACGCCGTAAGGGTGCACTGGAAGTGAGCAGCTTACCAGGTAAACTTGCTGACTGTTCTTCCAAGGATGCTTCAATCAGTGAATTGTACGTCGTAGAGGGAGACTCTGCCGGCGGTTCTGCAAAACAGGGACGCGACCGACACTTCCAAGCAATCTTGCCTTTGCGTGGTAAGATCATCAACGTTGAAAAAGCGAGATTGGATAAAATTTTGGCCAATAATGAAATCCGTGCCATGATTACAGCGCTTGGTACCGGTATTGGTGAAGACTTTGATATTTCCAAAGCACGCTATCATAAACTGGTCATCATGACTGATGCGGATGTCGATGGTGCCCATATCCGGACACTGCTGTTGACGTTCTTCTATCGTTACATGCGACCATTGATCGAAAATGGCTATGTTTATATCGCACAGCCGCCACTCTATAAAGTACAGCAAGGAAAAGCAGCTTATTACGCTTATAATGATCGGGAACTTGAGCGGGTAATGAGTGAGATTCCGAAAGTACCAAAACCAGGATTACAGCGTTATAAAGGTCTTGGAGAAATGAATGCAGCACAGCTGTGGGAAACGACAATGGATCCGGAAAACCGTACATTGCTTCAAGTCAGCTTGGCTGATGCAATCGATGCGGATCAAATCTTTGACGTCCTGATGGGCGACAAAGTTGAGCCAAGACGGAATTTCATCCAAGATAACGCACAGAATGTACAGAATTTAGATATCTGACCAATAGAGTATTGTTTCCGGCAATTTGACAGGAGGTTTTCGCATGGCGGATGAATTACGTCCAAGTGTGCAAGAAAGAGATATAAGTCAGGAAATGCGTACATCATTTCTTGATTATGCAATGAGCGTTATCGTAGCGCGTGCATTGCCTGATGCAAGAGACGGCTTGAAGCCGGTGCATCGCAGAATCCTTTATGCATTGCATGATCTGGGTATGCATGCTGATAAGGCATATAAGAAATCAGCCCGTATCGTCGGGGAAGTAATCGGTAAATATCATCCGCATGGCGACACAGCTGTATACGAAGCGATGGTCCGGATGGCACAGGATTTCAGCTATCGCTATATGCTTGTAGACGGACATGGAAACTTCGGTTCTGTGGACGGTGACTCTGCAGCGGCAATGCGTTATACAGAAGCACGGATGTCCAAGATATCCATGGAGCTATTGCGTGATATCAACAAGGATACAATCGATTATGGCGATAACTACGACGGCTCTGAGAAACAGCCGCTCGTAATGCCAGCACGATTCCCTAACTTGCTCGTGAATGGAGCTTCTGGTATTGCGGTTGGTATGGCAACAAATATTCCGCCGCATAACCTGAATGAAACAATCAACGCGGTTTTGGCACTCAGTAAAAACCCGGATATCACTATTGAGGAATTGATGGATGATTATATATTCGGTCCGGATTTCCCTACTGCAGCTCAGATTTTGGGCCGCAGCGGTATTCGGAAAGCATATGAAACGGGCCGTGGTTCGATAACAATTCGTGCCAAGACAGAAATTATCGAGCATGATAACGGCAAATCGACCATTCTTGTACATGAATTGCCATATCAGGTGAATAAAGCACGTCTTGTTGAGAAAATAGCTGAACTTGTTCGTGATAAGCGCATTGAAGGAATTACAGACCTTCGGGATGAATCCGACCGAAACGGTATGCGCGTTGTGGTCGAGGTTCGCCGTGATGCGAACCCGAATGTCATTCTGAACAACTTGTACAAGCATACAGCCCTGCAGACATCCTTTGGGATCAATATGCTTGCCCTTGTAGATGACAAACCGCAGATTCTGAACTTGAAGCAGGCTTTGACACATTATCTTGATCACCAGCAAGTTGTCATTCGCCGCAGAACAGAATTCGAATTGCGCAAAGCAGAAGCAAGAGCACATATCCTGGAAGGTTTACGGATTGCCCTGGATAATCTTGATGAGATCATCAGCTTGATCCGTGGATCCCAGACAACAGATATCGCCCGTGATGCATTGATAGAGCGTTTCGAGCTTTCTGACAAGCAAGCACAAGCAATCCTTGATATGCGTCTGCAGCGCCTGACAGGCTTGGAGCGCGACAAGATCGAAGATGAGTACCAGGAGCTGGTTAGCTTAATCGCGGAGCTTAAAGCAATTCTTGCAGATGAAGAGAAGGTGCTTGAGATCATTCGGGAAGAATTGACTGAGATCAAGGAACGTTTCGGTGATGATCGCCGTACAGAAATCGTCATTGGCGGTACTGACTTTATTGAGGATGAAGCACTTATCCCTGTCGAGAACGTCGTTATCACATTGACGCATCAAGGTTACATCAAACGTCTGCCTTCAAACACGTACCGCAGCCAAGGACGCGGCGGCCGTGGAATCCAAGGTATGGGAACGAATGAAGATGATTTCGTTGAACACCTAATTTCCACAAGCACACATGATACGATTCTTTTCTTCACGAACAAAGGAAAAGTATATCGCGCGAAAGGTTATGAAGTGCCGGAATTCAGCCGTACAGCAAAAGGAATTCCGATCATCAATATGCTGGAAATCGAAAAAGGCGAATGGATCAATGCTTTGATTCCAGTCAAAGAGTTCGCTGATGACTGGTATTTGATATTCACAACCAAACAAGGTATCTCCAAACGGACGACTTTATCTCAATTCGCCAATATCCGTAAGGGCGGTCTAATTGCATTGAACTTGCGTGAGGATGATGAATTGATTTCTGTTCGAATGACAGATGGCCATAAACATATCATGATCGCGACGAAGAATGGTTATCTGATCCGATTCCCTGAGGAGCAAATCCGACCAATGGGCCGTACTGCTGCTGGGGTTAAAGGAATAACCTTACGCGGAGAAGATGATTCGGTTGTGTCCATGGATATAATCGATGAAGGTGTCGATATCTTGAATGTTACTGAAAAAGGTTTCGGCAAACGAACACCTGAGTCAGAGTATCGCATCACAAACCGTGGCGGTAAAGGGATCCTTACATCCAAAATCACGGATAAAACGGGACAGATGGTATCAGCTAAGCCGGTTACCGGTGAGGAAGATATCATGATCATTACAGTCTCCGGTGTATTGATTCGGATGCCAGTTTCCAGTATTTCGACTACTGGCCGTAATACACAGGGTGTGATTCTGATTCGCATTCAGGAGAATGAAGCAGTAGCAACTGTTGCTCGGATTGATAAAGAGCAAGAGGAAGAAATAGAAGCAGTTTCAGATGATATGCTGGAGGAACCAGTAGTATCAGAGACTGATGATACAGAAGAAGTATGATATTGAGCATTCCCGCTCCCATAGTGGGAATGCTTTTTTTTACATAACCTTTGGATGAAAGGATGCAGAATATGATCGTCTCAGCCAATCAGCTCGTTTCCGGCTGTATCGTAACAGCCGATGTTTTAGGAAAAAGCGGTATGCCGCTAGTAAAAAGTAAGACAGTCCTGACAGATACAGAAATCTTTTATTTGCAAAAAATGCTCGTAAAAGAAGTAACAGTTGCAGCTCGCTTAGAGGATGGCAGCAGTTTCGTTCCCGAAAAGGAGACTGTAAGCGTTCAGCCAGCCGATATACAAGTGCATTTCCTGGATGCCTATGCAGCCGCAGTTGAAAGCTATCAAAAGCAGTTCAATGCATGGCAGCATGGCTCCGCTGTCGATATAGCTGCACTTCGCAAACACATTCTTCCTGTTTTGGAGAAGGTCAGTGAATGGGAAGGAAATGTGTTCAATCTGCCTGCATACAGAACGCATAGTGATTATTTGCCGGAACACGCGACTGGTACCGCTGCACTTGTGGCTGCTGTTTTACAAAAAGCAGGTTTTCCTGAGGCGGACATCAAGCAAATCGGCTTAGCTGCTTATCTGGCAGATTGCGGTATGGCTAAACTTAAGCAGCCGTATCACATCCAGAAACGACGTTTGCAGGATACTGATTGGGAAGACATCCAAAAGCATCCAACCTTCTCCTATCGGATGGTCGAGCAAGCTTCTCTCCTTTCGTCGAAAGCGAAGCTTGCCATTCTCCAGCATCACGAACGGGCGGATGGAGCTGGTTACCCATTGCGATTACCGAAGGAAAAGATTCATTCCTTTGCAAGTCTCCTTTCCATCTGTGACACATATCATGCTTTGATAACCGAACGTGCTTATCAGGCTGCTGTATCACCGTATAAAGCGCTGGATATTATCCTGGAGGAGCAGTTCAGACGATTTGATCCAGCAATGATCCAGAACTTTACCCAGGCATTTGTCGATGCCCAGCAAAACACGACTGTCAAATTATCATCCGGGGAGTTTGCGGAGGTTGTCTATACCGATCATAACCATCCGACGAGGCCGATGGTACGTGAGCAAGAGACTGGTCAAGTAAAGGCATTGACTGATATGCAGCATATAAGAATCGAACAAATCATCTCATGAAGCACGCTGATCAGCGTGCTTTTTTTATATCCTGAAAATGCTTCAGCATATAGGATCCAATCAATAAAGGGAATTTTTCTGCAGTAATCTCCAGAAACCGGACAATGAGCGGATATTCATTGTGCCGGTTGACATGAAGCAGATCTGTCCACCACTCTGCTTCATAGCGGCAAATCATGCTTAGGTTGTACAGCAGTGCATAATGCGCCATGCACTCATGAAAGTTGCTCCAACAGCTTTGCCGGACAAAGTAGTATTGGCCCTTTACCGGATTTGAATAAAGCGGCCCAGCAGCTTGCCACAGCGAATCAGGCTGCTGCATTGTTAGCTGTTCCTGTCCTGTGATTTTAAAAGAGAAAGATTCCAGGAACTCCAAGAAGCGACGTTTTGTATATTGAAACTCGTCTAATAAGCAATCCGGCAGAATAAGTACATCCTTTTCCAGTCTAGCTTCTGTCAGGTTGCGCTTTCCCTCCTGCAGCGAAAGAAGATCATACAGTTCCGGAACTAATCCGAACATATCCCCCATGGAAACCTTTTTGATGCTATGAAATTCTCTCTTACAAACATGACGTGAAAAATACGGGAATAAGCCGCGCTGCTGCAATAAAACTTCATCTAAGCTGAATTGATAGTCGCGCTTCTTTCGCTTTCTAGACGATAACCCATGGGAAAGATCTGCTGTGGATTCTGGGTAGGCTGGACGCGTCAGCAGCAAACTCGCCTTCATAAAATGGGTCATTCCGTAAAATAATAAGACAGGTTTCATAAGCAGCGGGGCGTTCTTTCCATGGGAATAATAAGATTTACCGTGTTCCAGATAGGCAAGGAAGGCAGAAATGTTCTGATAGCTCCGTGCTTCGGCGTCTGGAATTCCAAGATACTGGTAGCTTTTTTGCAGGAAGGAAAGAGCTGCATCCTCTGCCTCGAGGAAGGAAAGAAAAGTGGATACGTTTTCATCATGCATACAGAATCCTCCAGTGATTTTTACGTGCTCATATAGTTGAAAAACCGCGCATCTTGGCGTATTGTAAGTAACAATAGGTTTTAATAGCAGTATTTTAACCATATATAAACATTTCATGATAAAAGGAGGATGAACATGCGGGAAGATAAGTTTACAAAAGAGGGTTTAACTTTTGATGATGTCTTGCTTGTACCGGCGAAATCAGAGGTTCTGCCACGTGATGTGAAGTTCCAGACAGCATTGACGAAAAATATCACTTTGAACATTCCATTGATCAGTGCAGGAATGGACACAGTAACAGAGGCAAGCATGGCGATTGCAATGGCTAGACAGGGTGGACTTGGTATCATTCACAAAAACATGTCCATTGAAGAGCAAGCAGAGCAGGTGGATCGCGTTAAACGTTCTGAAAGCGGCGTTATCACAGACCCATTCTTCTTATGCCCGGAAAACCAAGTATTCGATGCAGAGCATTTGATGGGTAAATTCCGCATTTCAGGTGTACCTATCGTTAACAACAGAGAAGAGCAGAAACTGATCGGTATACTGACAAATCGCGATCTTCGTTTCGTACAGGATTATTCCATCGCGATCTCCGATGTCATGACAAAAGAAAATTTGGTGACAGCACCTGTTGGAACTACATTGGATGATGCAGAGAAAATCCTTCAGAAGCATAAAATCGAAAAGCTGCCGCTTGTCGATGAAAATGGTGTGCTGAAAGGCTTGATCACGATCAAAGATATCGAGAAAGTGATTGAGTTCCCGAATTCTGCTAAAGATAAACATGGACGTTTGTTAGTAGGAGCTGCTGTTGGGGTTACTGGTGATGCAATGACCCGCATCAGTAAACTGGTGGACGCAGGGGTAGACGTACTTGTTGTTGATACAGCGCATGGTCACTCCAAAGGTGTTTTGGAGCAGGTGAAAGCGATCAAGGACAAGTTCCCTGAAGTAGATTTGATAGCTGGTAACGTTGCGACAGCTGAAGGTACGCGTGCGCTGATTGAAGCTGGTGCTGACGTCGTAAAAGTTGGTATTGGACCAGGCTCCATTTGTACAACACGTGTTGTAGCTGGTGTAGGCGTACCGCAAATCACTGCTGTGTACGATTGTGCAGCGGAAGCTGAAAAGCATGGTGTCGCTATCATTGCTGACGGCGGAATCAAGTATTCCGGTGATATCGCTAAAGCGATCGCAGCAGGCGGACATGCTGTCATGCTCGGCAGTATGTTTGCAGGTACAACAGAAAGCCCTGGTGAGACTGAAATCTTCCAAGGCCGTCAATATAAAGTGTATCGCGGTATGGGTTCTGTCGGTGCAATGAAATCCGGCTCCAAGGACCGTTACTTCCAAGGTGAAACAGAAGAAGCGAAGAAATTGGTACCAGAAGGCATCGAAGGCCGTGTAGCATACAAAGGATCACTTTCCGATACAGTCCATCAGCTGCTTGGCGGCTTGCGCGCCAGCATGGGCTACTGCGGTGCTCCTGATCTTGATTACTTCCGTGAAAATGCACAGTTCATCCGTATGACTGGTGCAGGATTGCGCGAAAGCCATCCGCACGATATCCAAATCACAAAAGAAGCACCGAACTATTCCGTAAACTAATCATATTTTGAAACGACGCCAAAATCGGCGTCGTTTCTTTTTTATAGTACATAATCTAACAAATAAACAGATTTTTTGCAATATAAATAATATTGTAAAAGTAGGGAGGGTTTGCTAACGTTATGGAGAATTATTAATCTCAAGGGGGAGATGAACGAATGAAAATGAAGAAATCACTTTCAGCAGTAGTACTTATGACGTTGTTAGCACTTATACTCAGCGCTTGTGGAGGGGGAACAGCCGGGGGTTCAGGGGATTCCGGTGAGGAAGAAGGCGGACAGCAATTCATCACGCTGCTCACAGGCGGAACAGAAGGTACATATTATCCGCTTGGCGGAAGTATCGCGGAGATTCTAAATTCCAATGTGGATGATGTAAAAGCGACAGCTACCTCTACTGGTGCCTCAGTGGAGAATATGAATAAATTGAGTGAAGGAAATGATGATATCGTCGCGTTCAGCCAGACTGATATTGCTGCGTATGCATCGGAAGGAACGTTGATGTTTGATGGTCAAGGAATCGATAGCATCCAGGCCATTGGTTCTTTGTATCCGGAAACGATCCAGATTGTCGCTACGGAAGATAGCGGCATACAGACAGTGGAAGATTTAAAAGGCAAAACAGTTTCAATTGGTGCCCCAGGATCAGGAACGAATGCAAGTGCAGAAGATATCCTTGGAATCTACGACATGACAGTGGAAGATATCGAAGTCCAGAATCTTGATTTCGGTGAATCAACAGCTGGTATGCAGGATGGTACCATTGATGCTGCTTTCATTACAGCTGGTACGCCGACAGGGGCAGTAGAAAGTCTTTCAGCAACGACTCCAGTCACGATTGTAGGGCTGGATCAAGATAAAGTGGATCAATTGATCGAAGAGAAGCCTTATTACGCTCCTTACACGATCGAAGCAGGAACATACAGCTTGGAGGAGCCTGTAGAAACAGTTTCTGTAAATGCAATGCTTGTAACTACAGAAGGTATGGATGAGGAACTCGTTTATAACATGACAAAGGCATTGTATGAAAATACAGGAGATATCGGCCATCAAAAGGCAGAATTAATCAAAGCAGAAACAGCTGCTGATGGTGTAAGTATTCCATTCCATCCAGGTGCCCAGCGCTATTTGGAGGAAGCGGGAGTGGAACTGCCTTCTTCCTGATTGAATACAGAAAACGCCGGTAGCTCGTTTACCGGCGTTTTTTTTACAAAAGCAGGTGTACAGAATTGCGATTTCGCATCATTTTTATGATCAGTCTACTGATCATAACACTAGTTGCATTGTACATATTTGTCCCCTTCCGGCATATACTCGCCTGTAAAGATTTGCAAAGTGAGCGTCTCCTGGCTTATTTACCGGTCGAGGATGAAGCGCATGTGAGTATCCGATACACCCATTCCATCCATCGTTCAGATGTGACGGAAGAGTACACAATCAAGCAAACAAGATTATATCCTTTTCAGCTTGTCTACGAAGATACTGCAGTCGGCATGCCAGCAAATGC
Source organism: Terribacillus aidingensis (assembly GCF_040703035.1). Classification (NCBI taxonomy): domain Bacteria; kingdom Bacillati; phylum Bacillota; class Bacilli; order Caryophanales; family Bacillaceae; genus Terribacillus; species Terribacillus aidingensis. The sequence goes on from NZ_CP159996.1 coordinate 3,482,225, forward strand.
CAAGCCAGGTGAAACATTCGAGATGAAAGGTGGAAAATATTATATCCGGAATATGAAGGGCTATCAGGATGCTCTTAACCTGACAATCGGAGAAGTGGTGGCAAATCACCAGCTGGTCTATCAGAAGCACAGCTATTCTCTCCAAGACAATATCGGACCAGGTGTCTCCATTAAAATCCAAGCAGAATACACAAATTTATGGGAGCTATGGAAAGGAGAACTGCTTGAATGAACGATAAAGCTACGAACATTGACGTATTATCGGAACAAGAACAACAGCAGCTGATTGAGAAATACGATACCGAATCAAATTTCAGAAAGCTCACAGGAATCATGGCTACTGTCGTCTTTTTCTTATTGCTCGCGTTTTCCTTGTACCAGTTATATACCGCTACATATGGAAATGTACCGACTCAGATTCATCGATCCGTCCACTTAGGATTCGGGCTTGTGTTGATTTATCTGTTATTCCCGGCAAAACGTAAAAGCAAGGATAAACGGATTGCCTGGTATGATTATCTGTTAGCTGCACTTGGATTTTATGTAGGTGCTTATTGGCCGGTCATGTATGACAACATCATTGCCCAAGGCGGGCAGATGACTACACTGGATTTCGTTACAGGAGGAATAGCGGTCCTGCTCGTTCTGGAAGCGACAAGACGTACTGTCGGGCTGCCTATCATCATCATCGCCATCCTCTTCATGGCATATGCTTACTGGGGCAGGCAGCTTCCTGATTTCATCGTCCACCCAGGAGTAGATATAGATACACTCGTCAACTCCCTATTCTTCACAACAGAGGGCATGCTCGGTACGCCGATCGGTGTATCGGCAACGTATATTTTCCTCTTTCTTTTATTCGGTGCATTCCTGGTAAAGACTGGCGTAGGGCAGTATTTCAATGATCTAGCATTACTTGTAGCCGGAAGGAGAATTGGAGGCCCGGCGAAGGTTGCGATATTCTCCAGTGCACTGCAAGGTACGGTAAGCGGGAGCTCGGTAGCAAACGTTGTAACATCGGGATCTTTTACCATTCCAATGATGAAGAGACTTGGTTATTCCAAGAACTTCGCAGGTGCCGTCGAAGCTTCTTCTTCTACAGGAGGTCAAATCATGCCGCCTGTAATGGGGGCCGCAGCCTTCTTGATGGTCGAATTTATCGGTGTGAGTTATTGGACGATTGCCAAAGCGGCAATCATACCGGCTATCCTTTATTTTGCCGGCATCTGGATCATGACGCATTTTGAGGCGAAGCGAACTGGATTGAGAGGCCTCAAAAAAGAAGAACTTCCAAACAAAAAGGAAGTTTTAAGCAAACTATATTTGCTGCTTCCCATAATCGCTATGGTGTTTTATCTGAGCTCGGGTCTCAGCATCATGCGAGCAGCACTGTATGGGATCGTTACATGTGTGCTTGTCGCGTTAATCAGAAAAGAAGTCTACCGTCATCTGTACCCAATCGTATTCGGGGTTGTACTAGTTGCTTATTTGATTTACAGCGGTGTAACCGGTAGCATGTCCATTCAAAATGGTTTGATCATCGCAGCCATTGCAACTATCGTTGTCAGCTATTTCTTCGACCGTAACTTCATGGAGACAATTGAAGCATTAGTGGACGGTGCAAGAACTGCCCTCGGTGTAATTGCAGCGACTGCAGCAGCCGGGATCATCGTTGCAGTCGTTACAAAAACAGGACTTGGTCTGAGCCTTGCGAACAGCTTGGTCGGTCTTGCAAATGAACAGCTATTTTGGACGTTGTTCTTTACGATGATCGCATCCCTCATTCTTGGTATGGGTGCGCCGACGACAGCCAACTACATTATTACATCGACGATTGCTGCACCAGCAATCATCCTGCTTGGAGTCAGTGATCTGCAAGCGCATATGTTTGTTTTCTATTTCGGTATCATGGCTGATATTACACCACCGGTTGCTTTGGCAGCTTTTGCAGCAGCAGGTATGTCTGGAGGACGGCCGATTGCCACCGGGGTCATATCGACAAAACTGGCCATTGCCGCTTTCGTCATTCCGTATATGTTCGTCTTTGCCCCGGAACTGCTGCTGGTTGGCACAAGCAATTATCTAGAGGTTGCTTGGATATTCCTGACTGCTTTTCTTGGCATGATAGTCATTGGTGCCGGAATGATCGGTTATTGGTTCCGAAGATTGTATTGGCCAGAGCGTCTAGTAGCGTTGGCTGCCGGCTTAGCCTTGATCTACCCGGGAGTCTGGACCAGTATTGCTGGTTTAGTTGTTTTCGCTGCTCTAATCGCAATCCAGTACATGTATAAAAGATCTGAAATGAATCAGCCGGTTGCAAGCTGAATTAGAAGCTGCCCTTTCATGAGGGTGGCTTTTTTTCGTTACGTTATTCGGATATAGGTCTGATACAATGTCCTGGAGGTGGAGTGACATGGTTAAAGAACTAATTGATAATGACTGGCAAGATATTCTGCAGGGTGAATTTGAGAAAGACTATTATAAGGAACTGCGAAGCTTTTTAAAAAAAGCATATGAGGAACGGACGATTTATCCGGATATGCACCATATTTACGAAGCATTGCAAGTAACTTCATTTGCCGATACAAAGGTTGTCATCTTAGGACAAGATCCCTATCATGGCCCTAATCAGGCACATGGTCTTAGTTTTTCGGTACAGCCCGAGGTAGCTATCCCGAGATCACTGGTCAACATCTACAAGGAGCTGGCAGATGATATTGGCTGTCCGATTCCGACACATGGGTATTTGAAGCGCTGGGCTGAACAAGGCGTGCTGCTTTTGAACACCGCTTTGACAGTAGAAGCTCACCAGGCAGCATCGCACCGCGGTAAAGGGTGGGAGCACTTCACAGACCGAGTCATTGAGTCATTGAATGAGAAGCAGGATCCTGTTGTCTTCATTCTTTGGGGGAAACATGCCCAAGAAAAGCAGAAGCTGATTGATACGGAGAAGCACTATACACTTACATCGGTTCATCCAAGTCCGCTATCAGCAAGACGTGGTTTCTTTGGCAGCAAGCCATTTTCCAAGACAAACGAGATATTAGAAAATAATGGATTGAAGCCAATTGACTGGTGTATTCCAGACCTGTGAACAAAATGTAGAATCGGTATAAAGTACGTTCCCCTCTGCCTATTGTCTATGGTAAAATAGCGGGGATGCACAGTATCGATTCTATATTTTTGTGGAGGTAGGAAGACTTTGAAACATCTTTTGAAAGCATCGATGATCGGTTTGCTCGCGATGCTGATTACGTTTAACACTTTTCTAGCGAAGCCACTAGACACTCAAGCTGCGGAAGGCTTGGATATTAAAGCGGAATCCGCAATTCTAATAGACGCCAACTCTGGTGAAATATTATATGCGAAGCAGGCAGATCTCACTTTACCTCCAGCAAGTATGACGAAGATGATGTCGGAATATCTCATCTTGGATGCTATTGCAGCAGGAGATATTTCTTGGGATACGACAACACAAGTGAGCGATTATGCGTACAGTATTTCCTCTAATACAGACTTTTCCGGTACAGGACTTACGCAGAACAAGGATTATACAGTTCGCGACCTTTATAACGCGATGGCTATTAACTCCGATAATGCCGCAACAATAGTACTTGCAGAGCTTGTCGGCGGCAGTGAGACGGAATTCGTCAAGATGATGAATGAAAAAGCGAAAGACATTGGTATGAAGGACTATAAATTTGTTAATTCATCCGGTCTTTCTAACTCTGACTTAGGTGATAACCGACCAGAGGGAACAAATGTGAACGATGAAAACCTAATGACTGCAAAGTCCACTGGTATTCTGGCTTATAACTTGATCAAGGATCACCCAGAAGCACTTGAGGTTTCCAGCGTTACACAAACAGATTTTGACGGTAAACAAATCACGAACTGGAACTGGATGCTTCCAAACATGCCTGGCTACTTGGAAGCTTACGGCTATGAAGGCATGGATGGTTTGAAAACAGGTCATACAGACGTAGCAGGCTACTGCTTCACAGGTACGGCTGAACGTGATGGACAGCGATATATAACTGTTGTCATGAAGTCTGCCAGTGAGGAAGCACGCTTCCAGGAAACTGCAAAGCTGCTTGATTACGGCTTCAATCAATTCGAACAAGCTGAACTTTATAAAGCAGGAACAGAAATCAAAGACCATGCTTCTGTACCAGTTGCAAAAGGTAAAGAAGATAGTGTAGCCATTTCAACAAAAGATGCTGTTACTACTTCTGTGAAGAATGGCGAAGAAGATAAATATCATTTGGAATATAAAGTCGATAAGGACAAGCTGAATGCAGATGGCGAATTGGTCGCTCCAGTAAAAAAAGGCGACAAAGTCGGAACTGCGACACTTGTCTATGACGGCGATGACCAAGGCAATATCAACGGCGGCTCCTATACTGTTGACGTTGTAGCATCTGAAGATGTAGAGAAATCAAACTGGTTCATGCTCTCCCTAGGCGCAATCGGTGATTTCTTCGCAGGAATCTTCACTAGCGTTGCTGACACAGTTAAAGGCTGGTTTTAATTAAGAAAAGCGGAAAAGAACGCTTAGAAACGGAGGAATAGGTGAGAAAGCCCGTAATGAGGTGCATTTCCTCATGCAGGGATTAATCGCCTATACCGCAGTTTCTGTTCTTTGCAGCTAGACATAGCAAAAAAGCGGAAGAAGAAAAAGCGGAAAAGACTGAGTCTTTTCCGCTTTTCTCGTATAAAATCCTATTAGGATGTAGAAGCTAGAGCTGGAATTGCATATCATACTTGCATAATTACCTGGAATTAGCTATTCTGTAGGAAGAATAACAACAACGTGATGATAGGAACTAGTAACTTACAGCATGCTTTAAGAGAGTCGATGGCTGGTGAAAATCGATGCAGAGCTGTAAGTGAATCCATCCTGGAATGGTATGGAAACATACCCGGTACAAACCGTTACCTTGTCGAGCCGGAAGACTTATTTGTCTTCAACCAGGGTGGTATCGCGGGTGAAACATCTCGTCCCTTCTTTATAGGGATGAGATGTTTTTTTGTTTAAGAAAAAAGGAGGAAGCACATATGCTGGATTTGAAATTTTTACGTTCAAACTTTGAAGAAGTGAAACAGAAGCTGAAAAATATGGGTGAAGATCTGACTGTCTTAGATAAATTCGGAGATTTGGATGATCGCCGCCGGAAGCTGATCAATGACACAGAGGAACTAAAAGCAAAACGTAATGAGGTATCCAAGCAGATTGCTGTTCTTAAAAAAGAGAAGCAGGATGCCGATGCCCAAATCAAAGAGATGCGCGATGTTGGCGATCAAATCAAAGCATTTGATGAGGAGCTCCGGAGCGTGGAGAATGAGCTGGATATGCTATTATTGTCTATCCCAAATCTTGCGCATGAGAGCGTGCCTGTAGGCGACTCTGAGGACGATAATGTAGAAGCACGTAAATGGGGAGAAGTGCAGCAGAAGGACTTTGAGGAAAAAGCGCACTGGGATCTTGCGGCTGATTTAGGAATTCTGGATTTTGAACGTGCTGCGAAGGTAACAGGAAGCCGTTTTGTATTCTACACAGGTTTAGGTGCCCGTCTGGAGCGAGCTTTGATCAATTTTATGATGGACCTTCACGCTGATGAACATGGTTATCAGGAAATGCTGCCTCCTTATATGGTGAACAGAGCAAGCATGACAGGAACAGGTCAGCTGCCAAAGTTTGAAGAGGATGCTTTCAAGGTAGAAGGCTGGGATTACTTCCTCGTTCCTACAGCTGAGGTACCTGTAACGAACTATTACCGAGAAGAAATATTGAAAGGGGAACAGCTTCCGCAAAAATTCACTGCATTCAGCGCTTCCTTCCGTTCTGAAGCAGGATCTGCCGGCCGTGATACACGCGGTTTGATTCGTCAGCATCAATTTAACAAAGTTGAGCTTGTTCAATTTGTTAAGCCAGAAGAATCTTATAATGTGCTGGAAGAAATCACAGGCCATGCAGAGAAAGTCTTGCAGCTTCTTGGTCTTCCGCACCGAGTGGTTACATTATGTACGGGAGATCTTGGTTTCTCTTCTGCAAAAACGTATGATATCGAGGTGTGGCTGCCTAGCGGTGGTACGTATCGCGAGATTTCCTCTGTATCAAACTTCGAGGACTTCCAAGCGCGTCGTGCTGGCATCCGTTTCAAACGAGATGACAAGAGCAAGCCAGAATTCGTTCATACATTGAATGGATCAGGTTTGGCATTAGGCCGAACGGTTGCTGCTATCCTGGAGAATTACCAGCAGGCTGATGGATCCGTGAAGATTCCAGAAGTGTTGGTACCTTATATGGGTGGTAAAACAGAAATCCGCTAAAAGCGGCAGCCTTGACACCAAACTTAAAAATATGGTGAGATAGCTTTTGGAGACAAAAGCATGGAGGGGTACCCAAGTCCGGCTGAAGGGATCGGTCTCGAAAACCGACAGGGGCTTAACGGCTCGCGGGGGTTCGAATCCCCCCTCCTCCGCCATTTTTTCATATTTTGTTGACATATTGGTATCCTATATGATATATTAGTCCTTGTCTTACGGAGGAATACCCAAGTTTGGCTGAAGGGATCGGTCTTGAAAACCGACAGGGGCTTAACGGCTCGCGGGGGTTCGAATCCCTCTTCCTCCGCCATATATTTTACAAACGCATAAAATTGGAGATATATAAAATCGTTACGTTCATCGTAACGATTTTTTTTATATATTGACTTCTATTATGAAGCATCGGATAATACTACAAACTTGTTTCACGTGGAACGGAGGCATTTATGAAGAAAATAGCATTTGTAGGCGCAGGCGCAATGGCTGAAGCGCTTGTTAAAGGATTGATCACAGTAGAGCTGCTCCCAGCGGAAGATATATGGCTGACGAATCATGCTAATGAGGAGAGATTGCACGAATTGCACACAGCGTACGGTGTAACGGTTACGCGTGATCAGACAGATCTCTTGAAAGATGCTGATGTCATTATGCTATCAATGAAACCGAAAGATGCGGAGGCTGCATTATCGTCTTTAAAAGCAGCAAAGCTTGAGCCAGGACAAGTTATTGTATCTATATTGGCAGGAATTCACACATCTTTCTTGGAAAGCTATCTCCCGTTCAATCAGCCGGTAGTTCGCGCTATGCCTAATACCTCTGCTACAATTCTCGAGGCTGCTACAGCTATCGCTGCAGGAGTTCATGCAGGTAGTGAGGAAATGAAGAATGTAAGCAGGCTGTTCAAGACTGTTGGAGAAGTTGTAGAGGTAGCAGAAGAGGATATGGATGCTGTCACAGCCATTTCTGGCAGCGGTCCGGCTTATCTATATTACATGATGGAGGCTTTGGAGGAAGCAAGCTCTCAAGTCGGTCTTGATGAGAATGTTGGCAAACAACTATTGATCCAGACCTTCAAAGGGGCTGCGAAGATGCTTGAGCAGTCTGATTTAACCCCAGCTCAGCTGCGTGCGAACATTACTAGTGCTGGTGGTACGACCGCAGCAGGTATTAGCGTATTAGAAGAGCAAGGCGTCAAAATCGCCATTCAAGCATGCATAAAAGCAGCAGCCGACCGATCGAAGGAAATGGGACAAGCATTCAATAAATAAAAAATCCGCCTTTGAAGGCGGATTTTTTTATTTGGAAGGCTGATGGGATGTCCATTTACGGGAGTGCTGGATAAAGTGTCCGACTTTCTCCAGAATCGGTTCAATGGACGTATTTGGATTCAGTAAATCATAGTCTGCTATATTCACTCGCAATACCGGACAAGCATTGAAATCATTGATCCATTTATCGTAGCGATGGAACATCTCTTCCCAATAGCTGATCGGTGTTTGCTGTTCCATTTCCCGACCGCGCTGCTTGATACGGCTGATGATATGATCGAAGGATCCCTCCAAGTAAATCAGCAAGTCTGGATGAGGGAAGTAAGGTGTCATCACCATCGCATCAAAGAGGGAACGGTATGTTTCATAGTCGACCTTGGACATATTTCCTTCTTCATACGCCATCCGAGCAAAAATACCAGTATCTTCATAGATGGAACGATCTTGTATAAAGCCGCCGCCATATTCGAAAATTCTTTTTTGCTCTTTGAAGCGTTCAGCTAGAAAGTAGACTTGAAGGTGGAAGCTCCAGCGTTCAAAGTCAGCATAATATTTATCCAAGTAGGGATTTCCATCCACTTTCTCAAAGCTCGTCCGAAACTGTAACGCATCTGCCAAGGCTTGTGTCATTGTCGATTTTCCGACACCTACAGTACCTGCAATGGTGATTACACTGTCTGCAGGTATATGGTATTTCTCTCTAAGGTTCATGATGATGTTACTCCTTTATCCAAGTGAGAGGAGATCCTGTCACAAATATACTTCCAATCCTGCTCGTTCTTCACAAAATCCAACTCATCCCCGCTTAATCGAAGCACAGGTATGTCTGGGTTTTCTTGTTCAAAACGATCCATGAAGGTTTGGTAATCAGCAGATAGCTGCTTTAAGTAGTCCGGCTGGATATGCTGTTCTTCTTTTCGGTCACGCATTTCGATCCGTTCAAGCAATGTTTCCAAGCTGGCATCCAAATAGATGACCATATTAGGCAGCGCGATATCCTCTGTAAGAATAGAGAAAATCTTGCTGTATTTATCAAACTCCGGTGCAGCAAGTGTACGCTGGGCAAAAATCATATTCTTTGCGATATGATAATCTGCGACCACCGGTTGATTCTGTGAAAGATAGTCCTTGCGAATATCATTCAGCTGTTTGTAACGGTTCGTTAAAAAGAACATTTCCAGCTGAAAGCTCCATTCCTCGATATTCTCATAAAATTTGCCTAGGAACGGGTTTTCTTCTACAATCTCCTTCAGCAGTTCATACTGAAAGTGTTCTGCGATTCTTTTAGCCAATGATGTCTTTCCGACACCGATTGGACCTTCCACTGCAATAAATGGCAGCTCGTGCATGATGTATCCTCCAAACTCAAACGTTGTATGGCAAATAAATATAGTTTACCATAGAAGGGCTATTGCTTCGATACAGTGAAGGAAGAAACTAGTGGAAAATGCGACAGACTTTGCAAGCTTTCCCGATTCAGTTATAATATAGTATGTCGTGGCTCCGTAGCTCAGGGGATAGAGCATCGGTTTCCTAAACCGTGTGTCGCAAGTTCGAATCTTGCCGGGGCCGTCTGTATACCACTATGTAGCGGTTTAAGCTGTTTCTCTCTCGCGTTAGCTAAACCGAAGGGATACGGTTTCATACCGTCCTCATATTACCGAACATTAACGTCATTTTACGTTCCTTATCCGTATTGGAATAAGTTACGAAAGGTGGCGTTTTTGTTTTGCCCTCAAACAGTCGCAAAGGTAAACCCATTGTTACTACTCGTAAGGCACGAGAAATTAGTGACTACATTCCTTTGCAATCAACAATAGAAGAAGCATTCAAAAGCTTTCTATCGCTAAAGAAAAGCCTTGGCGTTCGGAATCGAACTGTTTCTGACTATCATCATTTGATGGATTACTTCGTCTCATGGCTAAATGTAAGTCATCCGGAAATAGGAATGATAGATGAGATTAGTACAGCAATTATCCGAGAGTACCTTCTTTACTTACGAGAGGAAAGGTATAACGACCGTACAAAGAGTGTAGGGTTATCGCCATTCACTATAAACGTGCGGATACGCTTCTTGAAGACGTTCTTCAATGCGTTATACAAGGTAGAAATCATTAATAAGAACCCGGCTAGGAACATTCAGCTTATGAAGGTCGATGAAGACGGGCTAGAACCTCTCACAGATGAAGAAGTCAACAAGCTTATAAGCGTTCCGGATGAACGGTATTATGCCCAGTTTAGGGACTTAGTAATGATGTATCTCATGTTGGATACTGGTATGCGGATAAACGAAGTATGCGAACTTGAAAATCATGATATTGACTTCAAGACGAGGGCTATAATCTTGCCCGCTGCTAAGAACAAGAATCGTAAGCCAAGAATCCTCCCACTTTCAAATCAAGTAGTAAAGCTACTTTTGGAGTTGGTGGCAGAAAACAAAGCTAACTTTGATACGGAGTATGTCTTCGTTTCGAATATAGGTACACGGTACAACCCTAATTCTTTTCGGAAGAGGTTGAACAACTACAAAGACATAGCAGGTATAACGAAGCGGGTTTCACCCCATGTATTTCGTCATATGTTTTGTAGGAACTACATTCTGAATGGTGGCGATATATTCACGTTACAAAGGATTGTAGGACATGCAGACATATCTACAACACGTAAGTACATCCAACTACTTAACTAGAACCAATAACTAGAACCATATAACAATAACCAATAACAAGAGGGAAGGGGATTACACCCCTTCCTTTTACCATATTAGCGAATTAAATGAGGTTGTTTACAATACAAGAGGATTAACATCGCAATGATAATATTCCATTTGATATAATTGGTAAAAAATGAAGGAAGAGTTAAAATGAACAATCAAACCATTGAGATTTTATCTGCAGTTAAGACTGGATTGATGGATGCTTATATTAGGTTTATAGATGAAGCCGTTTATTGGGATATTGTTTCAGATGAAGATTATCGTACAGCAAGAAGAATCATTAGAACTTTATGCGAGAAAGTGGGCATGGAAGTACCTAATTTTGTAGAGGAAAGCCTTACAGTAGAGGAGTTTTGTAGATACTTAAGTCAAGAGAGTTATGGAGGGTACGGTGATAATGCGTTAGAAATTACAGCTTTGTTTAACAAGCTAATTTCCTATCTGGACGATAATATGTATGAGGTTCAGATTATTAAGGTTGAAAGTGATATCCCGAAAGAATTGAAGTTCGATAGTATTATAGATGACTTAATGAATTGTGAAACAAGAATAGACGTTGGTGATTATTCTGGGGCAATTACTTCAGCGCGTTCAATGGTTGAGGGAGTATGTAAGGAGATATTAATAAAATGTGGTGTTAAGGAGATTAGCTACAACAGTGTACCTAGTTTATTTGATAAAGTGAGAAAGGTTTTGAACTTAGACCCAAGTGATGAAAGCTTAGATAAGCCTTTGAAGCAGATTATCAGTGGGTTAAACAAGACCGTAGGGGGACTAAATGAGATTAGAAACAAGGTTGGGGACGGGCATGCGGGTAGAAGAAGACCTACTCTTCATCATGCAGTACTAGCGGTAAACGCTGCAAAAACAATTACAAATTTTCTGTTCCATACTTTGGAGTATCAAAAAGAAAAAGGTACCATCGCTATAGTAAGTGAGGAGAGATAAGATGACAGTAGATAAAGATTTATTGTATTTAAAAGATGCACTAAGTAATAAAACACTTAAGAAACTCAGTAAAATTCCAAAGAAGTGTTATAAGTACGCACTGGTAGCAGTTTTTCTTAATATCATTAACAGAAAGCACGTTACTAGAGGTCAAGCAACGAATCTAAAGATAGTAGACGGTATACGAAATTACCCAAAGCTTTATAGCCAATCTAATTTGGATAACATTAGTGATACAGTAGTTGAGACACTAAAAGCAACAGGATTCTATAACGCCGATAAAGAAGAGACTATTGATACTACTTTCCAATTATTTAGAGATATGGTTGATACTATTTCTAAGGAAAGTGCTTTCTTGATAAGAGTTGGGGCGTTAAGCGAACTCATTGATATAGAGTACTTACGACGCTTTAATAACAGTCCAAATCTCCAACCCCATCATTTAATTGATATTAGTCTAATGAATGGAATTACGCCAACCTTTCCTGAGTTTTTTCCATATTCGGATTTAGTTAACATGTGGAATATATACCTTGATAAGAAGGAGGAGTATAAGCAGAAAATAGCAAGTGGTAATATTCCAATAACACAACGGACTAGTAAACCAGAAGTCAGGAGAATCGTCTATGAGATAGAAGCATTACTTAGGATGCTGCACATTACGTCAGTTACTTTTGTGGAATCCTACCTATACTACATATTCTACAATTTAAAGGAAAGTAAGTACCAGACAGAAGATAAAAAGGTTGAGAAACTTCTAGGGTTTAGGAAAGTAGAAGATGAAGAAATACTTAAGAATATTATAAGAAGAGAGTTTATCCGGGATAATCAAGGAGAATTCAATGATTTAGTTAAAAAATATCATGATTTTAATCAAAAAAGAAATCGTTTTATACACGTTTCAGCCTTTCCGGACGAAAAGGATGCTTCTGAGTTAATGCACTTGTACACTACTGGTTATCATTACATCATCGAAGGCGTAAAAGATTGTATTGACTTAGTAAATACAATAGATACTAGATTGCCTACCAAATTGAAGGTATTACATTGGTGGAAATCAGTAAAACATCCAGACTTTGATAAAGAAGAAAAAGGCAATATGGTCGGTTCTGGTAATGTTATTTTAGGTAGAAAATTTTAGGATGTAAAGGAGAGAATACAGTGTCAAAAAACAAGGACTTTATTTACTGCATGATTATTATGACGCTTCTTTTAATAGGGGTATTTACCTTTTTCTATGGAGGAAGAGATGACATTGTTTCTCACATGGGATTCGGAGGTACAGTAGTTTCCATACTTTTAGCAGTTGTAGCAATCATATATTCATTTTATCAAAGTAGCACTTATGAGAATGCAAATGCAAAGTTAGATGCATCAGCAAGTCAAATTCAAGAAGCAGCTAATAATGTTTCCGTAGTTAAAGAAATACAACCTATGCTTAATGAATTTAAAGAAGAGGTAAGAGTATTAAAAGAGGGAATTTCCAACGTTAAAGAGATTACTGGTAGGGTAGATACTGGAATAATTGCATTGAAAGACGATATTTCAAAAAGTTTGATTTCAAACAGCAAAAGTGAAGATAAAAATCATAGTAGTAAACAAGTCCACGAAAGTTTCTTTCTGGATTTTCTCACTATATCAAGTCCGATACACACAATAACTACTCTAATTTGTTACAAGAGTTACATAAATAGATAAAAAGTGGATATTAAGAAAAGTATCATGTTTTCATATGAAACGGAACATACGGGCGAAAATAGCAAACTGATATCGGAAGGTCTAGCAGAAGAGTTTAGGTTACCAACTTTTGTTTCTATCACACTTCTTAATCAATTAGGGTTTCTATCTTTCGAGGAAAGTGATAGTAGAGATGAAATAAAAATAAACGATATTAGTCCTAGATTTGTGGATGCTATAGTTAAGTATATAGAGTTTATAAAAAATGATGCGAGTCCGGAAAACTCGAGGTTTAAATATGTTGTTGAAAGTTGGTTTTAGATAATAGGTTGCTTTACATAATTTAATGGGTTACCTTATAATTGCTATAACAAACGGATAGTCAGAACGTAATACCTATCAGAGAACAACATCCTCTCTCGTTGTAGCTAACTCGGTAGGGAATCATTGTCCTTAATAGGGTAAGGCGTTAAATGAACGGAATAAAGACAGCCTTATGCGGTTTCCTAAACCGTGTGTCGCAAGTTCGAATCTTGCCGGGGCCGTTTGAAATATAGTTTAAGCCACAGCCTAAAAGGGCTGTGGCTTTTTTAAAATTTATAAAGCAGGAAGGGACTTGCGATAACCATAATGATCAAGCAGATTACAGCTACCATTCCTTTTTTATTATTGGCTTTATAAAGCGAGTAGCCAAACAAACAAGTATAGCCAGTGACAAAGAGTACCATGAGCGTCATATAGAAAGTTTGCATCAATCCCGCACCTTCCTTAAATCCGATTCCCGCAATAACTTACCAAACTCCAGGCTTCTAACCTTAACATGCAACCTCACATTGGCATTCGGATAAATCTTGTTCGACCAGTCTGCCTTTTCATAGTCCTTGATCGTAAGGAACTTGTTTCTAATGTGCAGGGACCAGTAGAAGGGTTCCAGCTTATATTTCTCCTGTGTTTTCTTGATGAATTTTTCTCCTTCTTCTTGCAATTGTTTCTGCAGCGAATCATGCAGGATGTCCCTGTTTTTCGAATTGATCATATAATTTCGAGTGCTTGGTACTGCAAAGATATTCATATGCAGACTTACATACACATCGATATTTGTCTTGCCTGTAGGCTTGTAGTCAATCTTTACTTTTACTTTGTCCGCTTGTACACGAGCTGACAAATCGAAACCAGGACTTAATGGATCTGTGTAACTCGCTATAATATCTTGCTGGGGCAGCGTTGTATCCAGCATCAAGGAGAAGCGTGTCTCTTCCCCTGTCAATGTATCAATCATCTGGCCTTCCTTAAACACTGCTGATCCAATGAACTGGGTAGCGTTTCCTCCTTTTATGTTTGCTTCACCAGCTTTGTAATTGTCTTCTGCACCGTACTCTTCTTTAGGATCTTTTTTCGTAGTAGCAAATGGTGCAATAAAGAGATCTGCATCGCCTTCGGTAATCTGGAAGAACCGGACCAATGGTGCATCTGGAATAACGCCTGTTTCTTTGGCACGATCAAGCATATATTGAAAATACTTGTGCGGGCGGGACTCCAGTTTTGGTTTAGTAGTTCTTATAAATTTCTCAGCCTTCTCCTTACTGATAACCAACTGTGCATTAAGTTTCAAATCAATAATGCTTGGTGCCGTTTGCATCAAATGGATAAACTTTTTGGAACGAGCCAGTTTTTCGGAAACAATTACAACACGCACTTGATCCAGCGAAATTTCTTTTGCAACCGATACATTGGCAGTATTCGTAGCAGAAAGAAAGTCGGTACCTAAAACACTGACTACCTCTTGGGGTGGCTCTGGGGTAGAAGGACCTGAAACAGTACTGCCTACTTCAGGGTTGGCAATTTCAAATGTGAAACGGAATACATCTTCACTCTCTGTCTTATCAACCCCAATACTGATGACGTATGCCTGTTCTTCTAATTCTTTACGGTCAAAGCAGCCACTCAAAAGGACAGCCGTCTGTATAAGCAGCATCAATATGAGTAATTTCTTCATGTTTTTCTATCCTTCCAGTAAGATGCTGCCCATAACAGAAAAGGAAAAAGGAAGAAGAGGGGCGTCATAATTTGCAGACTTTTTTCTCTGAAAAACATCTCATTTACAACAAAACTAGGCGGAATTAGTGAAAGTATCATGGCAATGAATCCGATAGGCAGCAGCAATCCTTCAAACCGTTTAATTTCAAAGATTGCTCCAAAAATCCAGCATATCAAATAAAGGAAGATTATAAATCGCAAGAAGTTTGAGAACATCCAGCCGACCATAAAAAGCGTGCTGATATTCGTGAAGAAATGTCCAAGAGCTACGATTTCCGTCGCTTCTTGATAGAGAAAAGCAATATTATTGATTGAGTTATAATCAAACAGCATCGTATACACGGCATAAAAGGAGACGATGAGCATAAAAGAAAGACTTCCTCCTAAATAAATACCGCTGTGAAAGTATTTTGTTTGGTGAAAGGACTGATACGCAATCGTTATTAAAAATATCTCTAAAAAGGCAGCTGATTTGGAGATACCCTCGAAAATAACAGTACCTACTCCTCCTCCGAATAGAGGGAAAATGCGTACCAGTACAGCTTCTTTCAAGTCCACGAATATCACTGCAATGATTGTGACAATAATTATCGGAAGCAGTGCCCAAGCCAAGCTGCCTATCGTTTCCAACCCTTTGTTAGCAACTAGTATACATACAGTGAGGAAGATAACGTAAATGACGAGTGTTGGAGAATTCGGGAAATAAAGATAGTTGATTTCTTCCATGACATTACGCATGTCAGTAAACATGGCGATGAAACCACAGATGAATAGCAATAAGGCAAGCAAGGTTCCTGCCTTCTTTCCAATCAGATGGAAGATGAGCTCAATCAAATTATATTTTTTATATTTTTTAAGAAGGTGCATGAGAATCAGGAACGGACCTAATAGAAAGAGGAAGGAGATGATCGGAACGATCCATATGGCATTCTGAGCTTGATCAGCGAAGAGAGCTGGCGTGGTATCACCACCTTTTAGGCCAATTATCATGAAAATCATCGCTGTAAGCTCACGAATCCGTAATGGTTTTTTATTGAGCTCCATCATGGTATCCTCCTTTCATTGTTTATCCCAGTCTTTCGGATTCAGGAATCCAGGTCTCCATTTTTCTTTTTTTAGTATCATGCGGAAGAACGTGTCCCTTGGTGATCGGTTTGATGGGGTAGCAGGTGAGAAATAGCTGACACCAAAGGAATTGATGGAAACGACATACGCTACCCAAAGCAATATTGCTCCTAAAAGGCTAAGCAGTCCATACATACTGGCAGCAACAATGAAAAGAAAGCGGGAAATTCGCAATGTATGATTGATACTGTAGTTAGCGGCGGCAAACGAGGACAATCCGCTTAAAGCCACGATGATAACGACTATAGGACTGACAATATTTGCTTCTACTGCCGCTTGACCGAGAATCAATGCTCCAACAATTCCGATAGTTGGTCCGAGCGGGGAAGGGATGCGAATCCCTGCTTCCCTGATTAATTCAAACGCTACTTCCATTAACAGGATTTCGAATACAATTGGCAGCGGAACTCGTTCTCTGCTTGCTGCTATAGCTAGCAGCAAATCAATCGGGATAAGCTGGCTGTGATAATTCGTAATAGCTACATAACTTGCAGAAACAAATAATGTAATGAAATATGCGATAGCGCGTACTAGTCGGCTAAAGTTTCCAAAAGCCCATCTCAAATACCTATCCTCTGGTGAATGGAAGAAAGACCAGATAGTGATAGGGGCGATCAGACAAGAGGAAGAATTCTCCATAATAATTGCCACATAGCCTTCCATAATATAGTTACCTGCATTGTCTGGACGTTCTGTATATAGCATCGTAGGAAACAGGGAGGCGGGTCTTTCCTCGAGAAACTGCTCTAATATCTCAATATTTCGGATATTGCCGGCTGTAATCTTCTTGATACGCTGTTTGACATTCTCAAGTATTTCCTCGTTAACTAGATCACGTGCATAAACTAAAGATACAGGCATTTCGGGTCTTGTACCGACGCTGATATTTTCGATAATCAGATCTTTGGAAGGTATCTGCTTTCGAAAGATAGATATGTTCACTGGCAAAGACTCCGTAAAGGATTCTTTTGGTCCCTTAATGGTCTTCTCATTCTCAGGCTTTTCCACGGGGCGGTGTTTAAAGTCATCGATTTTTGCTTTGAATGCTTCGCTCATTCCTTCTTTGAAAATGATGACGCAGCCCGTGCTAAGGCCTTTCTCCACTTCATCCATATTCTTCACAGAACTTAGACTGGATAATGTAACGATCCGTGGCACCGGAATATCCCTTTTTGTTTCAAGCAAAGGTGTCACGATATGCTCGTTTAACTGTTTCGTATCAATAATTGTGGAATAGTAGAATAGGTGGTATCTCCCAGTTGATCCTCGAAGTTCCTTAGAGTTGAAATCAAAGTTAGTTCCATATAAATATTGTTCTTCAAGATAGGTCACATTCTCTTTCAAGCTTCTGGATATCTTAGTGGTTTTCCGCTTCTCCACTGCTTCTGTCTTCTTTTTCTGCCAAGGAAACATCACCGATCACCTCTCTCTCGTTCTGTTAGTGTGTCTAGTTAGCGATGATTTTATGAACAGATAACACTATTTGAACCTACCTTTCGATAATAGATACAGAATGGGTTGTGAAATTGTGACACCAACCGCTTTTATCTAGTACAAGGCTGCATAAAGTAACATATAGCAGTCAAAAAAAGAAAGGGAGATGGTCGAATGGTGAAAATCTATGTAGATCCAGGTCATGGAGGGTCAGATCCGGGAGCAACAGCAAATGGAATCCAGGAGAAAAATATCGTGTTGGCAATTGGGACATCAATTCGTAATATCCTAGAGCTGGAGTATGAAAATGCAGAGGTTCGTATGTCTCGCACCGGGGATACGTTCCCGTCCCTTACCCAGCGTACGAATGATGCAAATGCATGGGGAGCTGATTTCTTCCTCAGTATTCATGTCAATGCTGGCGGAGGGACAGGATATGAGGATTTCATCTATTCCACTCTTTCGGACAGCTCTGAAACTGGCGTAATGCGGGCACGAATTCATGAGGAAGTAATGAAGCTGAATGGAATGGCGGATCGCGGCAGGAAAAAGGCGAACTTCCATGTACTTCGGGAAACAAATATGCCTGCTGTCCTGACAGAAAATGGCTTTATTGATAATAGTGCTGATGCGGCGAAGATGAAATCGAATTCTTGGATTCAGAATGTAGCGAGAGGACATGTCAATGGCTTGGAAAAAGCACTTGGTCTAACGAAGAAGGCAGATTCTGGTTCCACTTTCTTAATCCGAGTAAAGGTAGCATCGCTATACTACTATGATGCACCGGATTGGAATGCACGCGCAGGTACAGTGAGCCAAGGGGAAGTGTTCACCGTAGTGGAGACACTGACAGTCGATGGCTCCACGATGTATAAGCTGAAGAGCGGGAACTATATTACAGCGAATCCTCAATATGTAGAACTTGTCTAAAACAAAAATGGCTGCCGATTTGGCAGCCATTTTGTGTTAGAAATTTAGGGGAAATCTTGAATTAAGTGTAGCACGAAATTTGCCGAAATTGGGTGCTGATCTTACTTTCCCAAGTTCCCCTCCTATCCTGTCAGTTTATCTGACAAAAGGACAGGCTCTTTCTTAGTGACGGTCATAATTCTCTTTTAGTTTACCAGCAGTATCTTGAAGATTTCCTTTTGCTTTGTCTTTCTTGCCGTCTGCTTGCATGCCTTTATCATTTTTTGCGTTACCGATTTGATTTTTTGCTTCACCTTTTGTTTTTGATACGGCACCTTTTACTTTGTCGCTTAGACTTTGTTTGTTTTCAGCCATTTGTAATCCACTCCTTTTTGAAAATTGCTATATTATGCTCTTCCCGCTATAAAAACTTATAAACTTTTTAAAAAGGATGTTTATTTGTTGTACAGATGGGTATAGTGATATCAGGTATCCCCCATACCACTAATCTGCTAAGTGTAAGTAAAAGGTCTGCTCTTTGAAAGAGCGGACCTTTTTATATTTGTCATTCTTTATGGTGGAGATAACAGCAGCAAATGTGAAATTGTCTCTATCTATATAAAGAGTCTTAACGAAGCGGGTGCTCGTTTTTATGATTTCGCTTTGACTGGTAAGGAAAACAATGTACAATGGAAATAACCTACTTGATTTGCTGATGCAGACAGAGGCTTTTTTATTCGTGTTAATTGTAAACGCTTACAAATTATAGGGAAGGATGTCGAATCATGAAAATGTTAGCACCTCTCAGTGGAAAGCACAATGTAACGGATTTTGAAGCACTACGTCAGTCGTTTGAATGGAGTCAGATGGAGCAGGATTTCTCCTGGTACCATACGGGCAAATTAAATGCTGCTTATGAGGCAGTAGACCGTCATGCAGAAAATCCGGCTAAAGCGGATCAGCTTGCTTTAATTTATCAGGATGGAGAGACAGAGGAGAAGTGGACGTTCACACAACTGAAGGAACGCAGCAATAAGGCCGCCAATATGCTGAAATCTTTCGGTGCAGCAAAAGGAGACCGCGTCTTTTTGTTCATGCCTCGCTGTCCTGATTTTTACGCAAGCTTTTTTGGTATTCTCAAAATTGGCGCTGTAGCCGGACCATTATTCGAAGCATTCATGGAACAGGCAGTAGAAGATCGACTGAAGGACAGCGGCGCTAGCATCTTGATAACAACGGCAGAACTGCTGCCGCGCGTTAACAGGGATAATTTGCCCGAATTGAAGGAAGTCATTGTACTTAACTGTGAAACAGATGGACTACATGACTATACAGAACTGATGGATCAGGCATCAACCGAATTCGAGCCTGTGTGGCTGGATAAGGAGGATGGTATGCTGCTGCATTATACCTCTGGTTCCACTGGGAAGCCGAAAGGTGTTTATCATGCACATCGTGCGATGGTACAGCATTATGCCACTGGCAAATGGATCTTGGATTTGCAGGAGGATGATGTGTACTGGTGCACAGCTGATCCTGGCTGGGTGACAGGTACAAGTTACGGCATATTCGGACCTTGGCTGAACGGGGCAACAAATGTTATTGCCGGGGGCCGTTTTACACCGGAAGCTTGGTATAAGGTCATTGAGAAACATAAGGTAACGGTCTGGTATACAGCCCCGACTGCTTTGCGGAAGCTGGCCGCTGCAGGTGATGAGGTTGCTCATTCCTATGATTTGTCCTCGCTTCGCCATGTCCTCAGTGTGGGGGAGCCTCTCAACCCGGAAATCATTTATTGGGCAGAAGAAGTTTACGGCAAACGCATTCATGATACATGGTGGATGACAGAAACAGGTGCCATGCTCATCGTCAATCACCCTACACTGCCAATCAAGCCAGGGGCGATGGGCAAACCGATACCAGGTGTAGAAGCAGCGATAGTTGATGATGCCGGGAATGTACTGCCGCCTCATACGAGCGGAAATCTTGCAGTAAAGGCAGGCTGGCCATCGATGATGAAAACGATTTGGGGCAATCAAGAGAAGTTTGACAGCTATTTCATCAACGGCTGGTATGTATCAGGGGATAGCGCCAAGATGGATGAAGAAGGCTATTTCTGGTTCGAAGGTCGTTTGGATGACGTGATCAACACATCTGGAAAATTGGTCGGACCTTTTGAAGTGGAAAGTAAGCTTATCGAGCACTATGCTGTTACTGAAGCAGCGGTAATCGGAAAACCGGATGAAGAGCGCGGAGAGATCATCAAAGCCTTCATCACACTGGATAAGGGGCATAAAGATTCCATGGAGCTGCGCGAAGAAATCCGGCAGTTCATTAAAAAAGGACTGAGTGCGCATGCAGCACCAAGGGAAATTGAGATTGTCACCTCAATTCCAAAGACAAGAAGCGGCAAAATCATGCGTCGTCTGCTTCGTGCCAAAGAGCTCGGACTGCCGCTGGGTGATACATCTACTTTAGAGGAATAACAGGTTTAATCGACTGACCACGTGGAAGTATACATTGTGTGATACTTTATAAAAGGAGTGTTAGACAATGGCTAAAATTGCAACTGTCATTACCGATACGTTTGAAGATGTAGAATATACGGATCCGGCGAAAGCATTTAAAGAAGCTGGGCATGAAGTAACAACAATTGAATTTGAATCAGGTAAAAGTGTAACAGGTAAACAAGGAGAAGCGACAGTGTCCATCGATAAAGGCATCGATGATGTAAACCCATCAGATTTTGATGCACTGTTCATTCCAGGTGGGAACTCACCTGATAACTTACGTGCAGATGATCGATTTGTTAATTTCGCGAAGCATTTCATGGATGAAAAGAAACCTGTTTTCGCAATTTGTCACGGTCCGCAGCTGCTGATTACCGCTAAGACACTTGAGGGACGAAAAGCGACAGGATATAAATCTATTCAAGTCGATATGGAATATGCTGGTGCAACAGTCGAAGACAAGGAAGTTGTCGTATGTCAGAATCAGCTGGTTACGAGCAGACAGCCGGATGATATTCCAGCTTTCATCGAGGAATCCTTGAAGCTATTGAAATAAGAACAAATATGACTCCCGGCTATATGCCGGGAGTTTTTCATAGGAGGGATAATATGATCGTTCGACATAATGACGAAGGTAAAACGGTGTTGATAGCTCAGCATGCCCATGCGGCTATTTCCGGGGAAATAGCCAGGCATTGGCGAAAGGATGATTCAGATTCACCTGTTCAGCGTCCTGAGACTATCATGGCCATCGACCAGCACGACCGAGCTTGGATTCCGTTGGATGAAGTACCAAAGCGAAAGCCTGATGGGGAAGGTTTTTATAGCTTTATCGATTATCCTTTAACGGACAAGCTGCGTGCATATCAGCAGGGCATCATGGAAGTACGGGAACAATCCCGCTATGCAGCTATATTGTGCAGCCGGCATTATTGCTCGTTCTTTTCCAACCACACAGAAGATGAGCAGATAAAAGCATTCTTGGATCGGGAGCATGGATTGCAGCAAGCTGACATACAAACACTTACTTCAGCCGAAAGTGCTACGTTGGATATTGATCAAAAGATGCTTTCTTTCTGTGATGATGTTTCTTTGTACCTGTGTATGAATCAGCCGGGAGTATCTAAGCAGAATGAAGTGAAATGGTTCCGGGATGGTTTCGGGGAAAAGTTTTCTTTTGCCGATAAGGTTATCGGAGAATGGGTATCGTCTGTGGAAGTCAAACTGACACCTTCACCGCTCGAAAGTCCTGTCCGTGTTGCCATTCCACAAGTGGTAGTGGACGGAGATGAGTTCCGTGAAGAGAAGCTCTGGGTGACGGTGACATGAAAAAAGAGCAGTAGATTTACTGCTCTCATAGCTTTCTGATTGTGAAATTATCGGTAAGTAACAGCCAGTTCTGCGGAAAGGAAAGACCAAGCTTCCAATAACTGATTCCGCGCAAGTTCAACTCCTTGATCAAATTGAACTTTGCCTGGATGGAGCGGGCATCTTCAAACCATACCTCATGCTGTGCACCAGCAGCTGTATATCTGAAGAAAGGTGCTTGCGCAGTAGTGTCGTATTGAATCGAAGCATTATTTTCACGGGCAATCGCTATGGCTCGCTGCGGACTGACGGCTTTGGCATACTGTCCGCCCGGCTCATAGGGAAGTGTCCAATCATAGCCATATAAGTTTTGTCCGAGCATGATTTTGTTGGCGGGCATCTCTGTTAAGGCATATTCCACGACATCTCTTACGTTCGGTAATGGAGAAACAGCTAAGGGTGGTCCGCCGCTATAGCCCCATTCATAGGTCATCAACACGACAAAATCAACAATCTCCCCATGGGCTGCATAATCATGTGCTTCGTACCATTGTCCTTGCTGGGTTGCGCTCGTTTTTGGTGCCACTGCTGTCGATACACGCAGTCCCTCAGGTCGAAGTCTGGCGACGGCACGCCTTAGGAAATTGTTATAGTCTTCCCGATTTTCCGCTGGCAGAAATTCGATATCGAAGTGCACCTCTCCAAAACCGACTTCATTGGCGGTATTGATAATGTTTGTAAATAAGCGATCCTGAACAGCAGTATTGGTGACAATACGAGTTCCTAATTCAGCACTGAATGCGCCGCTTTCGAGCGTGGAAACAGCAAGACTTAATGTTGTGTTGTTTTCGCGTGCAATTGTTGGAAATTCATTTAATGGCGGAGCGGTTAAATTTCCTTGCCGATTTACTCTGTAACTGAATGGCATCAGATAGGTAAGGTATGGTGCACGCTGTCTTGCTGCCGTCTCCAAAGTTTGGGATACAGTATTTCCGGTTGGCTCGATATAGGCATTTGATTCAATCTGCCTTTTCGACTTTGCTGGGAGGTATAGACGCTGTCCCGGCTGCAGGACAGCTGATGCTGAAATGTTATTGATTCGTGCGAGCTCTGCAACGGATAAGTTATTTCTTCTGGCAATGGTGTAAAGACTGTCACCAGCCTGGACATAATAGAATGAGCCAATGATTGGAATCACCAGCGCCTGTCCGACGACAAGGTCATTTGGTGCTGCCAGTTCGTTTGCGGTAATCAATTCCTGACTTGTCGTACCGTAGCGGCTTGCAATGCTATTCAGTGAATCCCCAGTCTGTACTACATATATTTGCAAAACGACTCCTCCTTTATTAAGCCTCTGTAGAAAAGCTATGCTCGGAGGAGCCGTTCTATGTCAAATTGGATCTGTATTGGCACTGAGAGTCGTTTCAATGACACGCAATGCGTCTTCATTTTGTTCTTTTGTATTGGATGCAACACAGTTTCTTGGCACATCCAGTTTAAATTCCCGCATATGGGCATCATTTGCGGAGAATATAACACAAATATTACCCGCAACACCTGCTAGAATAACTCGATCGCATTCCAAATCCTTTAATAAGGATGGTAGTGATGTCTGGAAGAAAGCAGAATGCTTCGGTTTCAAAAGAAAATAATCATCTTCGTGCGGCATCATACTATCGATGATTTCCTTGTTATTTTCATTCCGGCAATAGTCAGCTATTTTTTTGAAGTTATCCTGCCAGATTCCGTAATGGTCATTCACAAAGATGACTGGCCAATCATTTTCTTTTGCTTTTTTGCGCAGCTTCTCCCAGTTAGGAAGTATTTCCTTTGTATTCTCCAGCAGGTTTTCGCCGCCGGGAAAATCAAATGTGTTGAATACATCTATAAATAAAACGGCTTTTTTGTCACTCATGATAATTCTCCTTTACTTCGTAGTAGGAAGCTTCTTATACTTATACATTATCAACTTTACGTAATTTGAAACCTTTGGATAGAAATGTGGGAGATAGATATGACGAACGATGCTTACTGGATGGAGCAAGCGATTAAGGAAGCAAAGCGAGCGGAGCATCTTGGAGAAGTTCCGATTGGAGCTATTATCGTGAAGGATGGAGAGATCATCGCTTCCGGCTTCAATCTTAGAGAAACAACCCAGCAGGCACACTCACATGCAGAGATGCATGCAATCCAAGCGGCCAATGAAAAGGTAGGCAGCTGGCGATTGGAGGATTGTGATTTGTACGTGACCCTTGAGCCTTGCCCAATGTGTGCAGGTGCCATCATCCAATCAAGGATCCGACGTGTCGTATTTGGTGCTTATGATCCGAAGGCTGGCTGTGCAGGCACTTTATATAATTTACTGGAAGATGATCGGTTCAATCATCAGACAGAAGTGACAGGCGGCGTGCTGCAAAAGGAATGCGGCGGACTGCTGACCTCATTTTTCCGGGAACTCCGGAAGAAAAAAGCAGCGAAAAACAGCCGGGATTGATTTTTTTCTGCAAACAAGCTATACTATGAAGTGCGCTATCGAAGCGCCTAACATTATTCACAACTTAGCCGTGCTAAGCGGGGAGGTAGCGGTGCCCTGTACTCGCAATCCGCTATAGCGAGGCCGAATTCCCGCCCGAGGTAATGCGGCTTTAAGGTCTGCCATAAGGAATTGGTGTTGACACCCGGGTCCTGCGCAACAGGAACCCGTGAACCCTGTCAGGTCCGGAAGGAAGCAGCAGTAAGCGGTCTTTCTTGTGTGCCGCGGGGAAGCCTGGGTCGAGCCATGAACTTATGTAACGCTTAGATCCGTATTATCGACGGTGGGTGCACGGCGCTTAATTAATAAACAATCAGAGTCCTTGCCATTTGGTAAGGGCTCTTTTTATACATGTAGTATCAGTAACCTAATTCCGTTATAATGAGGGAAGAATGAAAAAAGGAGCGCGGCGCAATGAGTTATCAAGCGTTATACCGTGTCTGGAGGCCAAGGACATTTGCTGATGTAGTAGGCCAGGAGCCGATTATCCGTACATTGAAAAATGCCATCATGCAGGATAAGTTCTCGCATGCCTACTTGTTTTCCGGTCCGCGTGGTACAGGGAAGACAAGTGCGGCGAAGATTTTTGCAAAGACAATCAACTGTGAGCATGCACCAGTAGAGGAAGCATGCAACGAGTGTGCGGCTTGCAGAGGAATCCAAGATGGTTCAATTGCAGATGTTATAGAAATCGATGCAGCGTCCAATAACGGTGTTGAACAAATCCGGGACATCCGGGACAAAGTGAAATATGCTCCTAGCGCGGTTAAATATAAAGTGTATATCATCGATGAAGTTCATATGCTCTCGATTGGAGCATTTAATGCACTTCTCAAGACATTGGAAGAGCCACCCAAACATGTGGTCTTCATCTTAGCGACAACAGAACCGCATAAGATTCCGCTGACGATCATTTCCCGCTGTCAGCGATTCGATTTCAAACGTATCAACCAGCAGGCAATGGTAAACAGGATGCAGGAGATACTGGAGAAAGAACAGATTACAGTATCTGACGATGCAGTCGAGTCAGTTGCGCTAGCTGCAGAAGGCGGTATGCGGGATGCACTCAGCTTGCTCGACCAGGCTATTTCCTATAGTGAAGATGTTGTGGAGCTTGCGGATGTGCTTGCTGTTACCGGTGCCGTTTCACAGGATAGACTTACAGAGGTAATCCGCGCTTGTGCCAGACAAGATGTACAAGCAGCACTTGAACAAGTGGATCTGCTGATACAGGATGGAAAGGATCCAGGGCGTTTCGTTTTTGATCTTATCTATTACTTACGGGATTTGCTTATGTTCCAAAGTGCACCTGGCATGGAGAACATCCTTGAACGCGTACTGGTAGACGATAGTTTCAAACAACTGGCAGAGGAAGTGGATGCTTCTTGGATCCAAGCGGCGATTGTAGAACTTAATCGCTGCCAGCAGGAGATCAAATGGGCAAACAGTCCGAAGGTATTTGTTGAAATAGCGATTTTGCACATTGCGGATAAAAGTGCTCCGACAGCGAGTGTGGAAGCCGAAGCCGTGCAGCAGCTGACGCGCAAGATTTCTCAGCTGGAACAGGAATTGAAACAACTGAAATTGCAGCCGCAATCAGCTACAGCTCCTGCCGAACAGCCGAAGCGTCCGGTAAGAACAGGCAGCAAGAATAGCTATCGTGTTCCGTTTGAACGCATACGCCAAGTATTATCAGAAGCAACAAAGGATGAACTGAAGCTGGTTGCTGAGCACTGGGCAAGCTTTATGGATGCCCTTAAGCGGCAGAGCGCCCCTGCGCATGCGACGATTTTGAATAGTAAGCCAAGAGCAGCCTCCCAGAATGCACTTATAATCGGTTTCAAATATGAGATTCACTGTTCACTTGCCTTGGAACATAAAGACACGATAGAATCATTACTAGCAGAACGGATCGGACACCAAGTTACGGTCATACCGATTCCGGAGGCGAATTGGACAGAACTGCGTGAAGACTTCCTGAAGAATCAGAAGCAGGATGATTCTTCAGGGGATGGAAAGCAAGAGGAAGACCCAATTATCGCAGAGGCCAGGAAGCTGGTCGGAGATGATTTACTCGAAATAAAAGACTAATAACCAATTCAAGGAGGGATTTTTCCATGCGTGGTGGTGGGAATATGAACAATATGATGAAACAGATGCAGAAAATGCAGAAGAAAATGATGCAGGCTCAGGAAGAGCTTTTCGAAATGACTTTCGAAGCAACTGCAGGTGGCGGTGCTGTAAAGGTTGTCGCCAATGGTAAAAAGGAAATCACTGATGTAGTCATCCAGGAAGAGGTAGTAGATCCGGATGATGTGGAAATGCTCCAAGATCTTATCATTTCTGCAACAAATGAAGTATTGAAGCAAGTCGACGAAAAATCCAACCAAACAATGGGACAGTTCACGAAAGGGTTACCTGGAGGAATGTTCTAGGAGGCAACTAAATAGATGTATTATCCCGAACCGATTTCGAAGCTGATAGACAGCTTTACTAAATTGCCTGGAATCGGACCAAAGACTGCCGTGCGTCTTGCCTTTCATGTACTTAGCATGAAGGAAGATGACGTCATGGATTTTGCGAAGGCATTAATCAATGCCAAACGTGAATTGACCCACTGCAGCATCTGCGGTCATATCACCGATCAGGATCCTTGTAGTATTTGTCAGGATGAAGCAAGAGATAGTTCTCTTATTTGTGTCGTGCAAGATCCGAAAGATGTCATCGCTATGGAGAAGATGCGTGAATTTAATGGGAAATACCATGTATTGCATGGAGCTATTTCTCCGATGGATGGTATCGGACCTGAAGATATCAATGTTCCATCTCTATTGAACCGCCTGAAGGATGAAGAAGTGAAGGAATTGATCCTAGCTACCAATCCGAACATAGAAGGCGAAGCAACAGCGATGTATATATCCAAACTAGTCAAACCATCTGGTATACGAACAACAAGGATTGCACATGGCCTGCCAATGGGTGGAGATC
Organism: Terribacillus aidingensis; assembly: GCF_040703035.1. NCBI lineage: Bacteria > Bacillati > Bacillota > Bacilli > Caryophanales > Bacillaceae > Terribacillus > Terribacillus aidingensis. The sequence continues at coordinate 3,510,008 of NZ_CP159996.1, forward strand.
TGGAGTATGCGGATGAAGTCACCCTTTCCAAAGCGATGGAAGGCAGAAGAGAACTGTAAAGCAGGTGAGATTAATGGCTGGCAGAAGATTGAAGAGATCTGACGTGGACAAAGAGTTGTTAGCTGATATATTCAAAATGAAAAATGATTGGGTGAGCATCCAATCTATAATAGAGAGAAGTGTCGATGCAAGTGAAATGGGGCAGTACGATTTACAGGTGGCGCAAGCCAAGTATCTGTTCATGCTTCGTGAAGCAAGACACCGAAACCTAAGCGCATTGCGTACTTAACGCAATGCGTGTTCTTTTTTCTTGTCCCTGCTCATAGTGTAGAAAGCAGGACAAGTTAAAGGAGAGATGAAATATGTCATATGCAATAATCGGTATACTGTTAGCTGCAGTATTAGTATTACTCATTTCAGGTACGTCAGGAAAGCTGTTTAGTCTAATGCTAAAAGGTTCAGTCAGGCTCATTATTGGTGTCTTTCTATTATTTCTATTTAATGTAGTAGGAGCACTTGTCGGGCTGCACATCCCGATAAATGCTGCTACAACTGTATTGGTGGGCTTATTAGGTATTCCGGGGATAGCTTCTTTGGCAGCAATTCAATATTTTTTATTATAAAGTGTTGCAGTATGCCCGAAATCATGATATATTATTCAAGTCGCTTCGGAACGGAGCTGACAAAAACGAAAAACATGTTGACGGCGAAAGTTAAAACATGATACAATATTCTAGTCGCTAAATGAGCGGCGGAACGAAATTGATCTTTGAAAACTGAACAAAACAACCAATTACGAACTAAACGACATGATCGCAAGATCAACGTCAGCTCTAACGAGCAATGCATCAAAACTTTCATGGAGAGTTTGATCTTGGCTCAGGACGAACGCTGGCGGCGTGCCTAATACATGCAAGTCGAGCGCAGGAAACCAGTTGACCCCTTCGGGGTGATTCTGGTGGAATGAGCGGCGGACGGGTGAGTAACACGTGGGCAACCTGCCTGTAAGACTGGGATAACTTCGGGAAACCGGAGCTAATACCGGATAGTATTTCCTTTCTCCTGATTGGAAATGGAAAGACGGTTTCGGCTGTCACTTACAGATGGGCCCGCGGTGCATTAGCTAGTTGGCGGGGTAATGGCCCACCAAGGCGACGATGCATAGCCGACCTGAGAGGGTGATCGGCCACACTGGGACTGAGACACGGCCCAGACTCCTACGGGAGGCAGCAGTAGGGAATCTTCCGCAATGGACGAAAGTCTGACGGAGCAACGCCGCGTGAGCGATGAAGGTCTTCGGGTCGTAAAGCTCTGTTGTTAGGGAAGAACAAGTACGAGAGTAACTGCTCGTACCTTGACGGTACCTAACCAGAAAGCCCCGGCTAACTACGTGCCAGCAGCCGCGGTAATACGTAGGGGGCAAGCGTTGTCCGGAATTATTGGGCGTAAAGGGCTCGTAGGCGGTTTCTTAAGTCTGATGTGAAAGCCCACAGCTCAACTGTGGAGGGTCATTGGAAACTGGGGAACTTGAGTGCAGAAGAGGAGAGTGGAATTCCACGTGTAGCGGTGAAATGCGTAGATATGTGGAGGAACACCAGTGGCGAAGGCGACTCTCTGGTCTGTAACTGACGCTGAGGAGCGAAAGCGTGGGGAGCAAACAGGATTAGATACCCTGGTAGTCCACGCCGTAAACGATGAGTGCTAGGTGTTAGGGGGTTTCCGCCCCTTAGTGCTGAAGTTAACGCATTAAGCACTCCGCCTGGGGAGTACGGCCGCAAGGCTGAAACTCAAAAGAATTGACGGGGGCCCGCACAAGCGGTGGAGCATGTGGTTTAATTCGAAGCAACGCGAAGAACCTTACCAGGTCTTGACATCCGCTGACAACTCTGGAGACAGAGCGTTTCCTTCGGGGACAGCGTGACAGGTGGTGCATGGTTGTCGTCAGCTCGTGTCGTGAGATGTTGGGTTAAGTCCCGCAACGAGCGCAACCCTTGATTCTAGTTGCCAGCATTCAGTTGGGCACTCTAGAGTGACTGCCGGTGACAAACCGGAGGAAGGTGGGGATGACGTCAAATCATCATGCCCCTTATGACCTGGGCTACACACGTGCTACAATGGATGGTACAAAGGGCAGCAAAGCCGCGAGGCTAAGCGAATCCCATAAAACCATTCTCAGTTCGGATTGCAGGCTGCAACTCGCCTGCATGAAGCCGGAATCGCTAGTAATCGCGGATCAGCATGCCGCGGTGAATACGTTCCCGGGCCTTGTACACACCGCCCGTCACACCACGAGAGTTGGTAACACCCGAAGTCGGTGAGGTAACCTTTTGGAGCCAGCCGCCGAAGGTGGGATCAATGATTGGGGTGAAGTCGTAACAAGGTAGCCGTATCGGAAGGTGCGGCTGGATCACCTCCTTTCTAAGGATAATTGGAACTACTACTTCGTAGTAGACATCGTAATTGGTTGTTTGTTCAGTTTTGAGAGATCAATCTCTCTTGTGAACCTTGAAAACTAGATAAGAAACAACATGCCAGAACATCAAACTTTAAAGCCGACAATTTATTGTCGCGATTTATAGATTTATCATGCGTTATTAGTTAAGTGAAGAAGGGCGCACGGTGGATGCCTTGGCACTAGGAGCCGATGAAGGACGGGACTAACACCGATATGCTTCGGGGAGCTGTAAGTAAGCTTTGATCCGAAGATTTCCGAATGGGGGAACCCGCTATCCGTTATTGGATAGTACGTATCACTGAATACATAGGTGATACGAGGCAGACCCGGGGAACTGAAACATCTCATTACCCGGAGGAAGAGAAAGCAAATGCGATTTCCTGAGTAGCGGCGAGCGAAACGGAATTAGCCCAAACCAGAAGGCTTGCCTTCTGGGGTTGTAGGACACTCCTTTGGAGTTACAAAGAAACCATATAGACGAAGCGGCTTGGAATGGCCCGCCATAGAAGGTAAGAGCCCTGTATTTGAAATGTGGTTTCCTCCGGAGTGTATCCTGAGTACGGCGGAACACGTGAAATTCCGTCGGAATCCGGGAGGACCATCTCCCAAGGCTAAATACTCCCTAGTGACCGATAGTGAACCAGTACCGTGAGGGAAAGGTGAAAAGCACCCCGGAAGGGGAGTGAAATAGATCCTGAAACCGTGTGCCTACAAGTAGTCGAAGCCCGTTAATGGGTGACGGCGTACCTTTTGTAGAATGGACCGGCGAGTTACGATCCCCTGCAAGGTTAAGTTGTATAGACGGAGCCGCAGCGAAAGCGAGTCTGAATAGGGCGATATAGTAGGTGGTCGTAGACCCGAAACCGTGTGATCTACCCATGTCCAGGGTGAAGGTCAGGTAACACTGACTGGAGGCCCGAACCCACGCACGTTGAAAAGTGCGGGGATGAGGTGTGGGTAGGGGTGAAATGCCAATCGAACACGGAGATAGCTGGTTCTCTCCGAAATAGCTTTAGGGCTAGCCTCAAAGGATGATGGTTGGAGGTAGAGCACTGATTGGACTAGGGGCCCTCATCGGGTTACCGAATTCAGTCAAACTCCGAATGCCAATCAATCTACTTTGGGAGTCAGACTATGGGTGATAAGGTTCATGGTCGAAAGGGAAACAGCCCAGACCGCCAGCTAAGGTCCCAAAGTGTGTGTTAAGTGGAAAAGGATGTGGCGTTGCTTAGACAACCAGGATGTTGGCTTAGAAGCAGCCATCATTGAAAGAGTGCGTAATAGCTCACTGGTCGAGTGACGCTGCGCCGAAAATATACCGGGGCTAAACACACCACCGAAGCTGCGGATTGACATCTACGATGTCAGTGGTAGGAGAGCGTTCTAAGGGCAGTGAAGGTCGATCGTGAGGACGGCTGGAGCGCTTAGAAGTGAGAATGCCGGTATGAGTAGCGAAAAAAGAGTGAGAATCTCTTTCATCGAAAGCCCAAGGTTTCCTGAGGAAGGCTCGTCCGCTCAGGGTTAGTCGGGGCCTAAGCCGAGGCCGAAAGGCGTAGGCGATGGACAACAGGTTGATATTCCTGTACCACCTAAATCCGCTTGAACGATGGGGGGACGCAGGAGGATAGGGAAAGCGCGCTGCTGGTTATGCGCGTCCAAGCCGTGAGGAAGTTGAGCAGGCAAATCCACTCAACACTATTCCAGGCGGTTATGGGGAGGGAAATTTAGTACCGAAGTTCCTGATTTCACACTGCCAAGAAAAGCCTCTAGTGAGGAAATAGGTGCCCGTACCGCAAACCGACACAGGTAGGCACGGTGAGTAACCGAAGATGATCGGGAGAACTCTCGTTAAGGAACTCGGCAAAATGACCCCGTAACTTCGGGAGAAGGGGTGCTTCTTTTAAGGAGAAGCCGCAGTGAAAAGGCCCAAGCGACTGTTTAGCAAAAACACAGGTCTCTGCAAAGCCGTAAGGCGAAGTATAGGGGCTGACACCTGCCCGGTGCTGGAAGGTTAAGGGGAATGGTTAGGGACTTCGTCCCGAAGCTGTGAACCGAAGCCCCAGTAAACGGCGGCCGTAACTATAACGGTCCTAAGGTAGCGAAATTCCTTGTCGGGTAAGTTCCGACCCGCACGAAAGGTGCAACGACTTGGGCACTGTCTCAACGAGAGACCCGGTGAAATTATACTATGCGTGAAGATGCGCATTACCCGCGACAGGACGGAAAGACCCCGTGGAGCTTTACTGTAGCCTGATATGGAATGTTGGTACAGCTTGTACAGGATAGGTGGGAGCCTTAGAAGCCGGAGCGCCAGCTTCGGTGGAGGCATCCGTGGGATACCACCCTGGCTGTATTGACATTCTAACCCAGAACCGTTATCCGGTTCGGAGACAGTGTCAGGTGGGCAGTTTGACTGGGGCGGTCGCCTCCCAAAGAGTAACGGAGGCGCCCAAAGGTTCCCTCAGAATGGTTGGAAATCATTCGTAGCGTGCAAAGGCAGAAGGGAGCTTGACTGCGAGACCTACAAGTCGAGCAGGGACGAAAGTCGGGCTTAGTGATCCGGCGGTGCCGTATGGAAGGGCCGTCGCTCAACGGATAAAAGCTACCCCGGGGATAACAGGCTTATCTCCCCCAAGAGTCCACATCGACGGGGAGGTTTGGCACCTCGATGTCGGCTCATCGCATCCTGGGGCTGTAGTCGGTCCCAAGGGTTGGGCTGTTCGCCCATTAAAGCGGTACGCGAGCTGGGTTCAGAACGTCGTGAGACAGTTCGGTCCCTATCCGTCGTGGGCGTTAGAAGTTTGAGAGGAGCTGTCCTTAGTACGAGAGGACCGGGATGGACGCACCGCTGGTGCACCAGTTGTTCCGCCAGGAGCATAGCTGGGTAGCTACGTGCGGAAGGGATAAGTGCTGAAAGCATCTAAGCATGAAGCCCCCCTCAAGATGAGACTTCTCATCATTTTAAATGAGTAAGATCCCTCAGAGACGATGAGGTAGATAGGTTCGAGGTGGAAGCGTGGTGACACGTGCAGCTGACGAATACTAATCGATCGAGGACTTAACTAAAACGAAAAGCGGAGGGAACCGCTTAGAAACGCAAGTATAAGTGAGAGGCCGGAAAGGGTGATTTTACCCTTGCAGGGCTAACGCTTAGGCTGGAGTTTCTGGTTCCTGGAGCTGGATCTGACGAGTAAGTCAACGCCAAAGTCCAAGCACTCCGGTGCTTGGCCGTATGAAATGTCTGGCAGGACATGTTTCTTATCTAGTTTTGAGGGTTCATTTCCAATTGAATTCTTGCATTGTCTGGTGGTAATAGCGAAGAGGTCACACCTGTTCCCATGCCGAACACAGTAGTTAAGCTCTTCAGCGCCGATGGTAGTTGGGTTCGCCCTGCGAGAGTAGGACGCTGCCAGGCAAGATGAAATCCCTGATCCAATAAGGATCAGGGATTTTTCTTTCTTTATTGTTATAAAGTGTTGCAAAGTGCCCTAAATCATGATATATTATTCAAGTCGCTTCGGAACGGAGCTGACAAAAACGAAAAACATGTTGACAGCATAAGTTAAAACATGATACAATAACTTAGTCGCCAAATGAGTGACGAAACGAAATTGATCTTTGAAAACTGAACAAAACAACCAATTACGAACTAAACGACATGATTGCAAGATCAACGTCAGCTCTAACGAGCAATGCATCAAAACTTTCATGGAGAGTTTGATCTTGGCTCAGGACGAACGCTGGCGGCGTGCCTAATACATGCAAGTCGAGCGCAGGAACCAGTTGACCCCTTCGGGGTGATTCTGGTGGAATGAGCGGCGGACGGGTGAGTAACACGTGGGCAACCTGCCTGTAAGACTGGGATAACTTCGGGAAACCGGAGCTAATACCGGATAGTATTTCCTTTCTCCTGATTGGAAATGGAAAGACGGTTTCGGCTGTCACTTACAGATGGGCCCGCGGTGCATTAGCTAGTTGGCGGGGTAATGGCCCACCAAGGCGACGATGCATAGCCGACCTGAGAGGGTGATCGGCCACACTGGGACTGAGACACGGCCCAGACTCCTACGGGAGGCAGCAGTAGGGAATCTTCCGCAATGGACGAAAGTCTGACGGAGCAACGCCGCGTGAGCGATGAAGGCCTTCGGGTCGTAAAGCTCTGTTGTTAGGGAAGAACAAGTACGAGAGTAACTGCTCGTACCTTGACGGTACCTAACCAGAAAGCCCCGGCTAACTACGTGCCAGCAGCCGCGGTAATACGTAGGGGGCAAGCGTTGTCCGGAATTATTGGGCGTAAAGGGCTCGTAGGCGGTTTCTTAAGTCTGATGTGAAAGCCCACAGCTCAACTGTGGAGGGTCATTGGAAACTGGGGAACTTGAGTGCAGAAGAGGAGAGTGGAATTCCACGTGTAGCGGTGAAATGCGTAGATATGTGGAGGAACACCAGTGGCGAAGGCGACTCTCTGGTCTGTAACTGACGCTGAGGAGCGAAAGCGTGGGGAGCAAACAGGATTAGATACCCTGGTAGTCCACGCCGTAAACGATGAGTGCTAGGTGTTAGGGGGTTTCCGCCCCTTAGTGCTGAAGTTAACGCATTAAGCACTCCGCCTGGGGAGTACGGCCGCAAGGCTGAAACTCAAAAGAATTGACGGGGGCCCGCACAAGCGGTGGAGCATGTGGTTTAATTCGAAGCAACGCGAAGAACCTTACCAGGTCTTGACATCCGCTGACAACTCTGGAGACAGAGCGTTCCCTTCGGGGACAGCGTGACAGGTGGTGCATGGTTGTCGTCAGCTCGTGTCGTGAGATGTTGGGTTAAGTCCCGCAACGAGCGCAACCCTTGATTCTAGTTGCCAGCATTCAGTTGGGCACTCTAGAGTGACTGCCGGTGACAAACCGGAGGAAGGTGGGGATGACGTCAAATCATCATGCCCCTTATGACCTGGGCTACACACGTGCTACAATGGATGGTACAAAGGGCAGCAAAGCCGCGAGGCTAAGCGAATCCCATAAAACCATTCTCAGTTCGGATTGCAGGCTGCAACTCGCCTGCATGAAGCCGGAATCGCTAGTAATCGCGGATCAGCATGCCGCGGTGAATACGTTCCCGGGCCTTGTACACACCGCCCGTCACACCACGAGAGTTGGTAACACCCGAAGTCGGTGAGGTAACCTTTTGGAGCCAGCCGCCGAAGGTGGGATCAATGATTGGGGTGAAGTCGTAACAAGGTAGCCGTATCGGAAGGTGCGGCTGGATCACCTCCTTTCTAAGGATAATTGGAACTACTACTTCGTAGTAGACATCGTAATTGGTTGTTTGTTCAGTTTTGAGAGATCAATCTCTCTTGTGAACCTTGAAAACTAGATAAGAAACAACATGCCAGAACATCAAACTTTAAAGCCGACAATTTATTGTCGCGATTTATAGATTTATCATGCGTTATTAGTTAAGTGAAGAAGGGCGCACGGTGGATGCCTTGGCACTAGGAGCCGATGAAGGACGGGACTAACACCGATATGCTTCGGGGAGCTGTAAGTAAGCTTTGATCCGAAGATTTCCGAATGGGGGAACCCGCTATCCGTTATTGGATAGTACGTATCACTGAATACATAGGTGATACGAGGCAGACCCGGGGAACTGAAACATCTCATTACCCGGAGGAAGAGAAAGCAAATGCGATTTCCTGAGTAGCGGCGAGCGAAACGGAATTAGCCCAAACCAGAAGGCTTGCCTTCTGGGGTTGTAGGACACTCCTTTGGAGTTACAAAGAAACCATATAGACGAAGCGGCTTGGAATGGCCCGCCATAGAAGGTAAGAGCCCTGTATTTGAAATGTGGTTTCCTCCGGAGTGTATCCTGAGTACGGCGGAACACGTGAAATTCCGTCGGAATCCGGGAGGACCATCTCCCAAGGCTAAATACTCCCTAGTGACCGATAGTGAACCAGTACCGTGAGGGAAAGGTGAAAAGCACCCCGGAAGGGGAGTGAAATAGATCCTGAAACCGTGTGCCTACAAGTAGTCGAAGCCCGTTAATGGGTGACGGCGTACCTTTTGTAGAATGGACCGGCGAGTTACGATCCCCTGCAAGGTTAAGTTGTATAGACGGAGCCGCAGCGAAAGCGAGTCTGAATAGGGCGATATAGTAGGTGGTCGTAGACCCGAAACCGTGTGATCTACCCATGTCCAGGGTGAAGGTCAGGTAACACTGACTGGAGGCCCGAACCCACGCACGTTGAAAAGTGCGGGGATGAGGTGTGGGTAGGGGTGAAATGCCAATCGAACACGGAGATAGCTGGTTCTCTCCGAAATAGCTTTAGGGCTAGCCTCAAAGGATGATGGTTGGAGGTAGAGCACTGATTGGACTAGGGGCCCTCATCGGGTTACCGAATTCAGTCAAACTCCGAATGCCAATCAATCTACTTTGGGAGTCAGACTATGGGTGATAAGGTTCATGGTCGAAAGGGAAACAGCCCAGACCGCCAGCTAAGGTCCCAAAGTGTGTGTTAAGTGGAAAAGGATGTGGCGTTGCTTAGACAACCAGGATGTTGGCTTAGAAGCAGCCATCATTGAAAGAGTGCGTAATAGCTCACTGGTCGAGTGACGCTGCGCCGAAAATATACCGGGGCTAAACACACCACCGAAGCTGCGGATTGACATCTACGATGTCAGTGGTAGGAGAGCGTTCTAAGGGCAGTGAAGGTCGATCGTGAGGACGGCTGGAGCGCTTAGAAGTGAGAATGCCGGTATGAGTAGCGAAAAAAGAGTGAGAATCTCTTTCATCGAAAGCCCAAGGTTTCCTGAGGAAGGCTCGTCCGCTCAGGGTTAGTCGGGGCCTAAGCCGAGGCCGAAAGGCGTAGGCGATGGACAACAGGTTGATATTCCTGTACCACCTAAATCCGCTTGAACGATGGGGGGACGCAGGAGGATAGGGAAAGCGCGCTGCTGGTTATGCGCGTCCAAGCCGTGAGGAAGTTGAGCAGGCAAATCCACTCAACACTATTCCAGGCGGTTATGGGGAGGGAAATTTAGTACCGAAGTTCCTGATTTCACACTGCCAAGAAAAGCCTCTAGTGAGGAAATAGGTGCCCGTACCGCAAACCGACACAGGTAGGCACGGTGAGTAACCGAAGATGATCGGGAGAACTCTCGTTAAGGAACTCGGCAAAATGACCCCGTAACTTCGGGAGAAGGGGTGCTTCTTTTAAGGAGAAGCCGCAGTGAAAAGGCCCAAGCGACTGTTTAGCAAAAACACAGGTCTCTGCAAAGCCGTAAGGCGAAGTATAGGGGCTGACACCTGCCCGGTGCTGGAAGGTTAAGGGGAATGGTTAGGGACTTCGTCCCGAAGCTGTGAACCGAAGCCCCAGTAAACGGCGGCCGTAACTATAACGGTCCTAAGGTAGCGAAATTCCTTGTCGGGTAAGTTCCGACCCGCACGAAAGGTGCAACGACTTGGGCACTGTCTCAACGAGAGACCCGGTGAAATTATACTATGCGTGAAGATGCGCATTACCCGCGACAGGACGGAAAGACCCCGTGGAGCTTTACTGTAGCCTGATATGGAATGTTGGTACAGCTTGTACAGGATAGGTGGGAGCCTTAGAAGCCGGAGCGCCAGCTTCGGTGGAGGCATCCGTGGGATACCACCCTGGCTGTATTGACATTCTAACCCAGAACCGTTATCCGGTTCGGAGACAGTGTCAGGTGGGCAGTTTGACTGGGGCGGTCGCCTCCCAAAGAGTAACGGAGGCGCCCAAAGGTTCCCTCAGAATGGTTGGAAATCATTCGTAGCGTGCAAAGGCAGAAGGGAGCTTGACTGCGAGACCTACAAGTCGAGCAGGGACGAAAGTCGGGCTTAGTGATCCGGCGGTGCCGTATGGAAGGGCCGTCGCTCAACGGATAAAAGCTACCCCGGGGATAACAGGCTTATCTCCCCCAAGAGTCCACATCGACGGGGAGGTTTGGCACCTCGATGTCGGCTCATCGCATCCTGGGGCTGTAGTCGGTCCCAAGGGTTGGGCTGTTCGCCCATTAAAGCGGTACGCGAGCTGGGTTCAGAACGTCGTGAGACAGTTCGGTCCCTATCCGTCGTGGGCGTTAGAAGTTTGAGAGGAGCTGTCCTTAGTACGAGAGGACCGGGATGGACGCACCGCTGGTGCACCAGTTGTTCCGCCAGGAGCATAGCTGGGTAGCTACGTGCGGAAGGGATAAGTGCTGAAAGCATCTAAGCATGAAGCCCCCCTCAAGATGAGACTTCTCATCATTTTAAATGAGTAAGATCCCTCAGAGACGATGAGGTAGATAGGTTCGAGGTGGAAGCGTGGTGACACGTGCAGCTGACGAATACTAATCGATCGAGGACTTAACTAAAACGAAAAGCGGAGGGAACCGCTTAGAAACGCAAGTATAAGTGAGAGGCCGGAAAGGGTGGTTTTACCCTTGCAGGGCTATCGCTTAGGCTGGAGTTTCTGGTTCCTGGAGCTGGATCTGACGAGTAAGTCAACGCCAAAGTCCAAGCACTCCGGTGCTTGGCCGCATGAAATGTCTGGCAGGATATGTTTCTTATCTAGTTTTGAGGGTTCATTCCAATTGAATTCTTGCATTGTCTGGTGGTAATAGCGAAGAGGTCACACCTGTTCCCATGCCGAACACAGCAGTTAAGCTCTTCAGCGCCGATGGTAGTTGGGTTCGCCCTGCGAGAGTAGGACGCTGCCAGGCAAGATGAAATCCCTGATCCAATAAGGATCAGGGATTTTTTTATATGGCGGAATGAAGTTGATGAGAGAATTTCCATTTAGGCTCCACCTCTTGAATTTCAAATCGTTGAATTGCTTTGATTAGCTGGATATACAGCTCCTGCTCCATGTCTTCTTTCCATGCATATGATGCGGAGCTGCTCAATTTTCTGATCTTTGGCTGAAATCGGATTAGTATAGCTTCCAGTGCGGCTTTATCTTCTGCCTTTGCTCTAATTGTAAGTTCAAGCAATGTGGTCAATTTTAGTTACCTCCTTTTTGAATCTGTTCTATTAGAACTTGCAGTGTTTGTTCCAGGCGCTTAATATTCTGCTCGAGACGAATGAGCAAGTAAAATGAGACTACTATAGGAAAGCCAAGGTTACCAATCATGGAAATAATCGTTTCTGTTGTCATGGCGTGTCTCCTTCCGGTAAGACTGAACGGAGTTTCCTAAGTGCTGATTGAACTGACTTAGAAACAGCTTGTTGGGAAATGTCCAGCTTCTCTGCAATTTCAGTATGGGTCAGCTGATGGATAAAATGGAGCTCTAGATATTGTTTCTGTTTAGAAGGCAAATCCTGAATAGCAGTTAAAAGAGCAGGATCATGAATGGCCTGTTCCCAGCTGTACACAGTCTGGTCTTCCTTGGCAACGAGCATATCCTTCTTACTGGTTTCTTGGTCTTCGCTAGCAGGCTGGTCAAGCACAGTTAATTCCCTTCCTTGTAGTACGGTTGTTTGTTTGCTGTAATTCCTCGCATAGTAACTAAGAGTCATCGTTAGGTAGTTCGTTAATTGTATTTCTGTATAAAATTGCTGAAAAGCAGAATTAAGCTTTCGCAGGTTTGCCTCGGAAGGATAACGTTCTGCTTGTTCGTAAACAATGCGGTGCTGTTCCTCTTTCAGGAATCCTTGTATCAAAGCTGGATTTGGATGAAATTTTCCTTGTTCGGGTTTTTCCTTGCTGCACATCTTTATGTTCCCCCTCTCAACCAAAAACGAACATATGTTCTATTTTAGTGTAAAAAAAATCAGCCTTTTTGAAAAGACTTTTTCGGATAGTCCCAACCTGCTTGTCCAATTGCGTTTCCTGTTGCAGTTTTCAGAAGCAAGTTTCCTCTTTCTCCTATAGTTTATAAAAGGCAATCAGCACCTCATATGACAACGTCAATACGTACAAACCGTACAAACAACATCTGTCTCAGTTGAACATAAACTTAGAATACAAGATTAGCAGGTATGAAGTTCGTTAGTTTAGGAGAAACTAACCTAACGGAGGTGGAGAATGATGAGCAAAAGCTGTTTATGCGGTATTTGTGACCAAGAGAAACAAGAAGGTATACATCTTTATCGCTTATTTATCTGCAGAGAATGTGAGCAGAAAATCATCGAGACGGAACCGAAGGAAGTACAATACCATTACTTTGTGAAGAAACTTCGGAACTTAAACCAAATGACATTTCATTAAAGCCTAAGCTAGGCTTTTTTCTTTTTGTATGTGTGCGTATAATAAATGAAAAAGCTCAAAGGAAGAATGAAATGAATCAGTTAGATACGCCGCTATACGATAGGTTAGTACAGTTTGCTAAGCAGGAACCAATTTCGTTCCATGTGCCAGGACATAAGCATGGAATGCTCTTTGAAGAGGAAACATTCTTTCAAACTGCTGCATTGCTCGATCAGACGGAGCTGACAGGGTTGGATGATTTGCATGCTCCTGAAGGGGTTATAGCAGAGGCACAGGAATTGGCTGCGTCTTTTTTTGGGGCAAAGCATACACGATTTTTAGTGGCTGGAAGTACGGTTGGAAATATTGCGATGATACTCGGGAGCATCAAAAGAAATCAAATCGTTCTCGTGCAGCGCAACTGTCATAAATCAATACTGAACGGACTGGAGCTCGCTGGCGCAAAGCCAGTCTTTTTGGCACCAGCGTATAATGAGGTGAAAGGGAGATATACCCATCCAACGCAGAAAACGATACAGAAAGCGATCCAAAGGTATCCAGAGGCAAAAGCACTCATATTGACGTATCCGGATTATTTCGGTACGGTATTTGATTTAAAAGAAACCGTAGAGATGGCACATGCAAGCAGGATACCAGTTTTAGTCGATGAGGCGCATGGTGTTCATTTAAAGGCCGCCAAGACACTTCCTTTAAGCGCATTGGAAGCAGGAGCGGATGTTGTCGTCCAGTCCGCTCATAAGATGGCACCTGCACTTACGATGAGTTCCTATCTTCATCTGAATAGCGAGTATATCTCCATTTCTTCTATTGATCGTTACTTGAGGATGCTGCAGTCCAGCAGTCCGTCTTATTTGCTGCTGGCTTCACTTGATACAGCCAGGAAGTACTTGGCTACGCGTACAGAAAGAGATATGGAAAAACTCCGCACTGCTGTCGACGCTCTTCGAAAACTACTGTCTGCGTCGGATTTATGGGATGTGGAAAAGCAGGATGGCGATTGGCTGAAAATAGTTTTACGTGTACATGCGGGTTATCAGCCAAGGCAGCTTGCCAATATGCTGGAGTCATCAGGTATTTATCCGGAATTGGTCACGGATCGGCATATTCTGCTTGTCCATGGATTAGAAGCACTATCAGAGGACGATTTGAATCTTGTCAGAACAGCTATTAGTGATATGGAAGCACCTGCATGTATCCCACCTGTCCAAGCAGCTCACCTTTTCTCTGAGCCGGTACAGGAGCTAGCTGTAAGCTATGCAGAGATGGAAGAGCAGCAGCCAGTCCTTACAAAATGGGATGAGGCTATCGGCTGTATTGCAGCAGAATCGATTATTCCTTATCCTCCAGGTATACCGGTACTTGCAAAAGGAGAAATCGTTACAAAACAGCATGTGGAAATGATACAATTATGGAAGAATAGCAGCATCTCTTTTCAAAATGAACATATTGAACAAGGGATGCTTACGTATAGAGGCACAAACGAAGGAGAATTATTTTGACAGGATTGTTTATCACGCTGGAGGGCGGCGAAGGGGCAGGAAAGACTTCTGCTGTACCGCTTTTGACAGCTCGTTTAGAAGAACAAGGCTATCAGGTGCTTGCTACACGTGAGCCAGGCGGGATCGAGATAGCGGAGGCGATCCGGGCAGTGATTCTGGATCCGGCCAATACGAGCATGGATGGCCGTACAGAGGCACTGCTTTATGCAGCTGCCAGAAGACAGCATCTGGTGGAAAAGGTGTGGCCGGCGCTGAAAAAGGGAATGATTGTACTATGCGATCGTTTTGTGGACAGCAGTTTGGCTTATCAGGGCTATACACGCGGTCTTGGGATGGAAGAAGTGATGGAAATCAATCGATTTGCTGTTGAAACTACCATGCCGGATTTGACATTATTCTTTGATATTTCCCCAGAAGCAGGATTAGCACGAATTTCGGAGAATAAAGGTAGAGAACAGAATCGGTTGGACTTGGAAGCACTATCCTTCCATGAAAGTGTCTATGAAGGATATCGGATTCTTCGGGAACAATACAAGGACCGTTATGTGACACTTGATGCTTCCAAACCGCTTGCTGACGTAGCTGAAAATGCTGTGCAAGCGATCATGGCTTTTTTGCAAGACAAAGAAAAGTGATGGAAAAGACATGAGGAGGAAATAAGATGAAACTAGTATTAGCAATTATTCAGGATAAAGACAGCAACAGGCTGACAGATGCACTCGGAGATAAGAATTTCAAAACAACTAAACTATCCACTACAGGCGGTTTCCTGAAAGCAGGGAATACGACGCTAATGGTTGGTTGTGAGGATGATCAAGTCGATGATGTGCTTGATATTATCAAGGACAATTGCAGTCAGCGTAATCAGATGGTAGCACCAATATCTCCAATGGGGGGCAACGCGGATTCCTATATTCCAAACCCTGTCAAAGTAGAGGTTGGCGGAGCTACTGTTTTCGTACTTCCTGTCGATTCCTTTATAAAGTTCTAAAAAAAGGAGACAATACCGTTGAAAATCGGTCCGGAGTTACGCGCGCAGCTGGATGCTGCACGTAAGAATACAACACAGGCACCAGCTGAGCCGAAGAGGTTTCAGGATTTGGTGCAGTCCCAGAGCAGGAAACTGCAGGGACAGGAACTGCAGCAGCTGATCACGGACATCACCAAGCAAGGGGAACGGCTTGCGCGTACGCGCTCGTTCCGTGAGCTTGCTTTGTATAAACGTAAGATTAAGAAGTTCATGGAAGATGTAAAGGACAACGGGATGGAGCTGCATCATGAGCATTCCTGGAACCAGCATGGGTCCCGGAAGCTTACGACTGTGCGGCTGATCGATGAGAAGCTGATGGAGCTGACGGAAATCCTGATGGATCAGGAGAAACAGCAAATCGGTGTACTTGGTTTGATCGGAGAGATCAAAGGGCTCCTTTTCAATCTTTATACGTGAAGTAACTGATAAAGGAAGAACGTTATGTTAAATTGGGCTGACATGTCTACTAAACAGCCTGTTGTCAGTAAGATGCTCGTCAACAGCCTGAAACGCGACCGTATTTCTCATGCCTACATATTCCAAGGATCGCGTGGAACTGGCAAATCAGCATTAAGCCGCT
Source organism: Terribacillus aidingensis (assembly GCF_040703035.1). Classification (NCBI taxonomy): domain Bacteria; kingdom Bacillati; phylum Bacillota; class Bacilli; order Caryophanales; family Bacillaceae; genus Terribacillus; species Terribacillus aidingensis. The sequence goes on from NZ_CP159996.1 coordinate 3,525,776, forward strand.
TGTTTGCCAAGAGTATCTTTTGTAAAAACCGCAAGGACGCAGAGCCTTGCAATGCATGTAAGGATTGCCGCCGCATCGATTCTGGCAACCATCCGGATCTCCATTGGATCGTTCCGGATGGTGCCTCAATAAAAAACGATCAGATTCTGCAGCTGCAAAAGGAATTTTCTTATACAGGTATGGAATCCGACCGTAAGGTATATGTAATGGAAGACGCAGATAAAATGACAGCCAATGCATCCAATCGACTGCTCAAGTTTCTTGAGGAACCAGGTGCCCATACAACAGCGATCCTATTGACGGAAAATAGTCAGGCATTGCTTCAGACAATTCAATCCAGATGTCAGATACTCGCACTGCAGCCTTTACATGAAGGACAGTTCGAGGAATTGCTGGTTTCGGAAGGTCTGCCGCAGTCAACTGCCCGACTTTTGTCCCAGCTAACGCAGAATTATGAGGAAGCAATGGAGATTTCCGGTCAAGAGTGGTTTGCTAAAGCGCGAAAACTAGTGGTACAATTAGTAGAAGTGCTGGAAACCAGGCCTAACGAAGCGCTTTTGTTTATCCATAGTCAATGGATGCCTGTGATGAAGGATCGCGAGCTGCAGCAGCTGGCGTTACATCTGCTATTATTGTGGTTTAAAGACATTATCTATCTTTATGCTGACAGGCCGGATTCCATTATCTATATACAGGAGAAAGACAGGCTTGAGAACAGCCTTCGCCATTGGACAAGGCAGCGAGCTACTGATAGCTTGCAGTCCGTTATGGAAGCGAAACGCCAATTAGACCAGAATGTCCATCCTGCACTTGTTATGGAAAAATTAACACTTCAGATGCAGAGGTGAATGGGTAGATGCAAGTCATTGGTGTCCGTTTTAAAAAGGCGGGTAAAATCTATTACTTCGATCCGGGCAAACTTTCGGTTGCTTTGGACGATTATGTTATTGTAGAGACTGTTCGCGGCGTAGAATTTGGACGAGTTGTGCTTGCAGATAAGCAAGTGGATGAAGAGGATGTCGTCCTTCCTCTGAAAAAAGTCATTCGTATCGCAACAGACAAAGATAAATTTACCGTAGCGGAAAATACAGAGAACGCTGCGCAGGCACATAAGGTTTGTGAGAAGAAGATTCGAGAGCACAAGCTCGACATGAATCTGGTCGAAGTCGAATATACCTTCGACCGAAATAAAGTCATCTTTTACTTCACAGCAGACGGCCGGGTTGATTTCCGGAACCTGGTGAAGGATCTGGCTGCAGTCTTCAAGACTAGAATCGAACTCAGACAGATTGGGGTGCGGGATGAAGCGAAGCTGCTGGGCGGTATTGGTCCTTGCGGCAGAATGCTTTGCTGCTCCACTTTCCTGGGGGATTTCGAGCCGGTATCAATCAAGATGGCAAAGGATCAGAATCTATCGTTGAATCCAGCGAAGATTTCTGGTCTATGCGGACGGCTGATGTGCTGTCTGAAGTATGAAAATGATGAGTATGAAGAGGCGAAACGTGAGCTTCCGGATTTGGGTGAAGCGATTCGGACTTCTTACGGATCGGGTAAGGTAGTCGGCTTGAACATTTTGGAACGGTTGATTCAGATTGAAGTGCCGGAGAAGGAACGGGTTATTGAGTATACCTTAGATGAACTGATCGAAGAAGGAGTTATCTCAACGCAAGCCATGGATTAATGGGGTGGAGAGACGGTGAATAAGAAGGAAATACTGGAGCATGTCACACAGATGGAAGAGCAAATCGGACAGCTGTACAAGCAGTTGGGTGATGTAAAGGGTCATGTAGCGGAGCTATTGGAAGAGAATAACCGTCTGACGGTCGAAAACCATCACCTGCGCAATCGTCTTGATGGTCAAGCTGAACAGGAACAGAAAGCCGGAAGCATTGCCACACCGTCCAAGGATGCACAGATTGGTGAAGGATATGATAACCTGGCGCGTTTATATGAAGAAGGTTTCCATATCTGTAATGTGCATTTTGGCAGTCCTAGACGTAATGAAGATTGCTTGTTCTGTTTGACATTCTTGAATAAGAATAAATGATGTGGCGGCCTTTCTTACAAATTAGTAGGGAAGGCCCTTTTTTGTAAAAAAAACCAGAAGGGAATTAATTGTATGGTGGAACTAAAAGGGGATGAGCGGCTGGATTACTTGCTTGCTGATGAAAATATGCGCATTATCCAGAGCCCGACTGTATTTGCCTTTTCATTGGATGCAGTGCTCCTGGCTGACTTTGCATCAATTCCAATTTCGAAAGGGAGAATATTGGACTTATGCTCCGGTAATGCCGTAATCCCATTATTGCTCAGCAAAAGGACAAGAGCACAAATAACAGGTGTCGAGATTCAGGAGCGTCTATATGATATGGCAGTGCGGAATGTTGTAATGAATGGGCTGGAGGATCAAGTGGAGATGATACATGGTGATCTGAAAGAGATGCCAGCTGTATTAGGGAACGGTCCTTTTGATGCGATTACGTGTAATCCTCCTTATTTCAAAACACCAAGCAAAAACGAGCAAAACCTGAATGAGCATTTAACCATTGCCCGTCATGAAATCATGTGCACGTTGGACGATGTTATTCTAGCTTGCAGGAAACTCGTGAAACCAGGCGGCAAGGTCACCCTGGTTCATCGTCCGGATCGGCTGCTGGATATTGTCACCAGCATGCGTGAGCAGAAAATCGAACCAAAACGGATGAGACTTGTCTATCCTAAGCCCGGGAAAGAAGCAAATATCCTCCTTATTGAAGGCGTCCGTAATGGCAATCCTGGGTTGAAGATTTTGCCGCCGCTGTATTCTCATAAGCAAGGCGGAGGATATACCGAAGAATTAGAGGAAATCCTGTATGGCAGCAAATGAGCATATGGTCTATATGCTGAAATGCAAGGATGGAAGTCTGTATACTGGATATACAAACGCGCTCGCCAAACGCTTAAAGCAGCATGCTTCCGGCAAAGGTGCAAAATATACAAAGGGCAGGGGTCCATTCATCCTTGTTTATATCCGAGGTTTCGATTCCAGGCAAGCTGCTCTCAAAGAGGAATACAGGATCAAGCAGCTCCCGAAAAATAGAAAATGGGCGCTTATCCAGGAAGGAGGAAAACCATATGCAATCACAGAAAAGCTTTGAAGAACGCCAGACAGGTACCCTGTTCATCATTCCTACGCCGATAGGAAACCTGCAGGATATTACGTTAAGAGCACTAGAGACGTTAAAACAAGTACATACTGTCGCTGCAGAGGATACACGGAATACGAAGAAACTGTTCAATCATTTTGAAATTCCAACACCGCTTATCAGCTACCACGAGCATAACCGGAAAGCGCGCGAGCAGATGCTCCTCGATTTGCTGGAAGATGGAAAAGATGTTGGTCTGGTTAGCGATGCCGGTATGCCGGCTATTAGCGATCCGGGCCAGGAGTTGGTTCAAGCAGCTGCAGCAGCTGATTATCCAGTTGTCGTACTGCCAGGAGCAAATGCGGCGCTTGTTGCATTGGTTGGATCAGGCCTTTCCACAGATGCTTATCAATTTTATGGTTTTCTGCCGCGGAAAAAGAAGGAATTGACAGGAGAGTTAGAGAAATTGCGGAAAGTCGCGGCAACTCTGATTTTCTATGAAAGTCCGCATCGATTAAAGGAAACACTCGCTGCCTTGCAGGAGGTTTTTGGGAACCGAAGGATAGCGCTTGGCCGAGAGCTGACAAAGCGTTATGAAGAATTTCTGAGAGGAACCATACAAGAAGCACTGGATTGGGCTTCCTCTGAAACAGTGAGAGGCGAGTTCTGCCTTGTTGTAGAAGGAGCTTCAGAAGCAGAGCAGCTGGAAGAAGTCGAAGCTTTTTGGCAGGATATGAGTGTGCAGGAGCATGTTGACTGGTATATTGAGAATGAGGGATTACCCTCAAAACAAGCAATCAAGCAAGTAGCTGTAGATCGTCAGCTTCCTAAACGAGACGTGTACCAAGCTTATCATGTCGAATAAATAGAAAAACCGCTCCAGAACGGAGCGGTTTTTTTTTATTTGTTCAGGCGTGTTTGGATTTCGTTGATTAGCTCTTCTGCACCTTCGCGGCTAAGAACCAGTTTACCGTTAGCCAAAGACAAGTTGTCATCGGAAATCTCACCAGTAATATGGCAAGTCATGTTCGGTTTGTATTTTTTAAGGATGATGCGGTCATCATCTACGTAGATTTCCAAAGCATCTTTCTCGTTGATTCCTAGTGTGCGGCGCAATTCGATTGGAATAACAACTCTTCCCAATTCGTCGACTTTACGTACAATACCTGTTGATTTCATATAATGTTTCTCCTCTCGGGTGTTTATATATGTTTATTCGTCATTATTCGACAATTTAACTATTGAATATCGTACCAGTGATTGACATAAGTGTCAATTCAAAAATCTTGCAGTTAAGCATGTTGCTGACAGTAAAAACATAAGGAAGGGAATATTTTGGGTATTTAATACTATTATAATGGTTGTATATGTAAAAAGAGTAAATTAAATAGGGATATCTAAATAGAAGGATGATAGGAGAGTTATGTCGAATGCTCGACATAATTCGACACATTTGCTTTATGTGTCGGATTATTACCATAGAAATACGTATATGTGCTTATTTTTATGTCGCATCGGCCAAGAAAAAAATTTCTGCTGGATTGGAATTTATGGAGGAAAGTCGCTACAATAGAGATAAGTGTAATAGCGATACGAGTAGCTCACGCTGGTGGGCTTTTTTCTTAATGGAGGGTAAGCACATGCAGAAAGAGAATAAAACGTTTTATATTACTACGCCAATCTACTATCCGAGTGGCAAGCTGCACATCGGACATGCCTATACGACAGTAGCTGGAGATGCGATGGCTCGCTATAAGCGTCTGCGCGGATATGATGTCGCGTATTTGACGGGTACGGATGAGCATGGTCAGAAAATCCAGCGCAAAGCAGAAGAACAAGGTATAACTCCGCAGCAATATGTGGACAACATCGTAAAAGATATCAAAGCTTTATGGAAGACACTTGAGATCACTAATACAGATTTCATCCGCACTACTGAACCGCGTCATAAGGAAACCGTGCAGAAAATCTTCTCCAGACTATTGGAACAGGATGATATTTACCTGGACCAATATGAAGGCTGGTATTGTACTTCCTGTGAATCCTTCTTCACGGAAACACAGCTGGACGATGGCAGATGTCCGGACTGCGGCGGTCCGGTCGATCGGGTAAAAGAGGAGTCTTATTTCTTGCGGACTAGCAAATATGCAGACCGCCTGCTGAAGTATTATGAAGAAAATCCTGAATTCATCCAGCCAGTGAGCCGGAAGAATGAAATGATCAATAACTTCATCAAGCCTGGTCTGGAAGACTTGGCAGTTTCCCGTACATCATTTGAATGGGGACCGAAAGTGCTTGAGAATCCGAAGCATGTTATTTATGTATGGATAGATGCGCTATCCAACTATATAACGGCACTCGGATATGGCTCCGATGATGACAGTCTTTATCAGAAATACTGGCCAGCGGATGTTCATTTGATGAGTAAAGAGATTGTCCGTTTCCATACAATTTACTGGCCGATCATGCTGATGGCATTGGATCTGCCGCTGCCGAAGAAAGTATTCGCACACGGCTGGATTTTGATGAAAGACGGCAAGATGAGTAAATCAAAAGGGAATGTTGTGAGTCCGGTTGATTTGAAGGATCGCTATGGTCTTGATCCGCTGCGCTACTATTTGCTTCGTGAAGTACCATTCGGCGCAGACGGTGTGTTCACGCCAGAAGGCTTCGTCGATCGTACGAACTTTGATTTGGCAAATGACCTTGGTAACTTGCTGAACCGTACAGTAGCCATGATCAGTCAATACAAAGAAGGAATTGTGCCGGCATATGTTGCTGGAGAGACGGAATTTGAGCAGGCGTTGGAAGAAATGGCGAAACAAACTGTCAAGGAAGTAGAAGACGGAATGGAGAACATGGAGTTCTCTGTCGTCCTTGCGAAAATCTGGCAGCTAGTCAGCCGAGCAAATAAATACATCGATGAAACGAAGCCTTGGGTGCTGGCAAAAGACGAAGCCCAAGCGGACCGTCTTGGAAACGTTCTTGCTCACCTTGCAGAAGTGCTGCGCCAAGTAGCTATTTTGCTTCGTCCGTTCCTTGTCGAAACACCTGCTAAGATCTTTGCACAGCTTGGTGTAGAGGAAGCAAGCCAAGACTGGGATACGCTTCTGACAACAGAAGTGAAAGCAGGCCGTCAAGTGAAGAAAGAAGGCCCGATCTTCCCTCGTCTGGATGCGAAGGTAGAAGTGGAAGCGATCAAGAACATGATGAAAGTTCCTGAACCAGAGAAAAAAGAACAGCCGAAAAAAGAGCAGGAAACTGCCAAACTTCCGGAAGTGCAGTATGAGGACTTTGCGAAGCTTGAGTTCCGCGTGGCGGAAGTTATTGCTGCTGATAAAGTGAAGAAAGCAGATAAGCTACTGAAGATCCAGCTTGATTTGGGAACAGAGAAGCGTCAGGTTATTTCTGGTATAGCAGAGCATTATACTCCAGAAGAGCTTGTCGGCAAAAAAGTGATTTGTGTGGTGAATCTGAAGCCGGTTAAACTTCGCGGGGAGATGTCCGAAGGGATGATCTTGTCTGGTGAAAGTGCAGACGGCAAGCTTGCGCTGGCAACAGTGGAGTCGGATTTGCCGAATGGATCGATCGTAAAATAATAAATGAGGGGGAGACGCTTGCACGCAAGCGTTTTTCCTTTTTTAACAGATAGAAAGGACATCATGCTATGTTATTTGATACACATGCTCATATTAATGATAAGCAGTTTGCGGAAGACCGCGAAGAAATGCTGCAGCGGGCAAAGGATGCGGGCGTCTCCCGTCTTGTAGTTATTGGCTGTGATGCGGATGGAATTACCTCTGCAATCGAGCTTGCGGAGAAATATGACTTCGTTTACGCAGCAATCGGCTGGCATCCTGTCGATGCAATCGATATGACAGATACCGACCTGGATAGAATCGAGGAGCTTTCGGCACATCCAAAGGTTGTTGCGATCGGTGAAATGGGTCTGGATTACCACTGGGACAAGTCACCGAAGGATGTTCAAAAGGACGTGCTGAGAAAGCAGATTCAGCTGGCTAAACGCGTCAAGCTGCCGATCATCATTCATAATCGAGAAGCGACACGGGATATCATTCCGATCTTAAAAGAAGAAAATGCAACTGAAGTCGGAGGCATTATGCATTGCTATAGTGATGAAGCGGATCTTGTACAAGAGTTTTTGGACATGAATTTCTATATTTCCCTTGGCGGACCGGTCACTTTTAAAAATGCTAAGGCGCCGAAGGAAGTAGCGAAAATCGTGCCAGCTGATCGGCTGCTTATTGAAACAGATTGTCCGTATCTGGCACCTCACCCTAACCGCGGTAAACGAAATGAACCAGCTTACGTGAAGTTAGTAGCTGAACAAATCGCTGAGCTGCGCGGCATCGGCTACGAGGAATTGGCAGAGCTGACAATGCGGAATGCAGAAAGACTATATCAAATTAAATCATAGAGGGTATAACGTGCAAATTAAAGAAGTGATTGTCGTAGAAGGCAAAGATGATACAGCGAAGATAAACCAGGCCATCCAGGCAGATACGATTGAGACGAACGGATCTGCCATACATGCAGGTATCATTGAACAAATTAGACATGCGCAAGCGAAGCGCGGTGTAATCATTTTTACTGATCCCGATTATCCCGGTGAGCGTATTCGTCATATTGTCTCTCAGGCGGTGCCTGGTTGTAAACATGCGTTCCTGTCAAAGGACAAAGCGCGTGCGCGTAATAACAAAGGAATAGGGATTGAGCATGCTTCAGCTGAATCGATTCGGACAGCCCTGGAGCAAGTGTATGAGATGAGCGAGCAGTACGAACCGGAGATCTCCAGGGAAGCTGTCATAGCATACGGTCTCCTTGGCGGGCCAAGGGCGAAGCAGCGGCGGGAAAAGCTAGGAGAAAGACTGGCAATCGGCCATACAAATGGCAAGCAGCTTATCAAACGACTTGCTATGTTCCGGATACCGGAGCAGTTGTTTGTCGAAACGATGCAGCAAATTATACAGGAGGAAGACAATGACGAATGAACGGCATATTGCCACACCGACAAGGACGAAGGAACTGCTTAAGAAATATAACTTTTCCTTCAAGAAAAGTCTCGGGCAAAATTTCCTGATTGATACAAATATCCTGCGCAATATCATCCATCACGCAGGAGTGACAGAAGACACAGGTGCGATTGAAATCGGACCGGGGATGGGTGCATTGACGGAGCAGCTGGCTATCGCAGCAAATAAAGTATTGGCTTTTGAGATAGATCAGCGTCTATTGCCTATCCTGGAGGATACATTGTCTCCATATGATAATGTGAAGGTCGTGAATGAGGATATCCTGAAAGCAGACGTGCAGCAGGAGCTGCAGGGCTATTTCGGAGATCAGGAAGTGAAGATTGTCGCAAACCTGCCTTATTATATTACAACGCCGATACTGATGAATCTGCTGACGCGGGATCTTCCTATTTCAAGCATTACAGTCATGATTCAAAAAGAAGTAGCAGACCGTATGGCTGCTTCTCCGAACACGAAAAGCTACGGTTCCCTATCACTGGCAGTCCAGTATTACACACAGGCAGCAGTCGTAATGACTGTACCAAAAACGGCATTTATGCCGCAGCCGAATGTAGATTCTGCTGTTCTTCATCTTGAGCTGCGCAAGGAACCGCCAGTCCGTGTAGATGATGAAAAATTCTTCTTCGACTTGATTCAAGCTTCCTTTGGTCAACGCAGGAAGACGCTTCGCAACAACTTAAATAGACATTTTGCGTCGCGTTTCTCGAAGGAGGAGCTGGAGGATATCATGATCGAAGCTGGAATCGATGGCACTAGAAGAGGAGAATCACTTTCAATGGAGGAATTTGCTGCTCTGGCGAATACCTTTACAGCTAAAGGCTGAACATTTTTGCCCATCCATCATACGCTGTAGGAGAAAGCTTTGGTGGGTGAGGTGAACGGAATGGATTTGGCGATTGGTGATATCGTCACTAGAATATCATATAAACACGATTTATTGTTCCGTGTATCCAGCTTTACAGCTAATAAGGTCATTCTGCATGGGGAAGACATGCGTCTCATTGCAGATGCCCCCCGGGATGATCTTGTAAAGACTGGAACACGTGAAATAAAGAAACGCAAGAAAACGTGGCAGGATAAAGAAGATTACTCCTACCGCCTCTTTCGCCAGGATTACCTGCTGATGAAGGATAAGCGGGATTATGAATCAACCTCAGGTTATCATCATAGCCCAAATTACTTCCAAATTCCTGCGAAGGTACTCCACATAGATGGAGATAAGACATATTTGAAAAAATGCATCGATTTTTATCAGCGTTTCGGTATCCAAGTACATGGTGTCCATCTGCATGAAAAAGAAATGCCTCTTCAAATTGCTTCCCTTCTGGAGAAGATCCAGCCAGATATTATTGTCATTACAGGACATGATGCTTTTCAGAAGAACAAAGGAGATAAGCAGGATATCCGAGCTTACCGGAACTCCCAGTATTTTGTCGAAACAGTGCGGGAGGCACGCAGGCTATATCCGCATTTGGATCAATTAATTATCTTTGCTGGCGCATGCCAATCCCATTTTGAATCCCTGATACGAGCAGGAGCGAATTTTGCAAGCTCACCAAGCAGGATTAACATCCATGCCTTGGATCCGGTTTATATTGTCGCCAAGGTCGCATTCACGCCGTTTATGGAAAAAGTGGGGGTATGGGATGCTCTCCGGAATACATTGACAGGAGAACGCGGTCTTGGCGGTATCGAAACGCGCGGCCTGCTGCGGACAGGATTGCCTTTTGTGGATCCAGATGAGGAGAAGGAAGAGGACTCCTGACTCCTGCGAAATCGTAAATTTACCACTGATGCATAATTTTGTATGGATTTGAAAGAATAAAGTGAAATAAGAAACATTTAATCTTTTCATTGACATCAAAATTGGTATGCTGTTATAATAAAAAGTTTTATTTGACTCTATACCTAAAATATGCTATGATTAGATCAGTGAGGTGGAGTGCAGTGGCTAAAACATTAGTGGAAATTAAGCAGGGTCTGGAAGGACAAATTGGTAAACGTTTAAAATTGAAAGCTAATGGTGGGAGAAAGAAAACCATCGAACGTTGCGGAGTACTTGCAGAAACGTATCCAGCTGTATTCATCGTAGAACTTGATCAGGATGAAAATGCGTTTGAGCGTGTCTCCTATAGCTATGCAGATGTCTTAACCGAAACAGTCGAACTAGATTTTGATACGGATGATTTGAACGAAATTGCGAAATAACGCATGAACGAAAGCAGGGGACTTGATCCCCTGCTTTTTATTTTGTCTTATTTGCAAACATCTGACAGGCATAGTGTACGGTCAGGAACAGAAAATAAGGTTGTCGTGATAATCTCTGAAGGGAGCTGTTTTCTTTGGGCAGAAGAAGAGGAATCATGTCTGATGCACTAAAAGAGGAAATTGCAAAGGAGCTTGGATTTTACGACACTGTACAAAAGGAAGGCTGGGGCGGCATTCGTTCCCGCGACGCCGGGAATATGGTCAAGTATGCCATTGCCATGGCCGAACAGTCGATGCGCGATAAGCAATAAAGGGAAGCCTTCCTCTTTTTTATGAAGAGGAGGGCTTCTTCTTTTTAGGCAGAATAGCCTGTCCTTCCTTTTTATGATACAATTTTGGAGAAATTCAACTAAAGTAGGTGACATGACATGTATTTGCTCGAAAAGGCGCCAGCTAAGATCAATCTTTCGTTGGACGTACTGTATAAACGCCCGGATGGCTATCATGAGGTAGAGATGGTTATGACAACGATCGACCTGGCAGACCGGATAGAGTTAATCGTGTTACAGGAGAACAAGATCGAAATCGAATCGGACAATCGCTTTGTACCGAACGATGAGCGTAATCTTGCCTACCGTGCGGCGCAATTGATCAAAGATACATATAATATCAATAAAGGTGTCAAGATATACATAGACAAGCAGATACCGGTAGCAGCTGGCCTTGCTGGAGGAAGCAGTGATGCAGCGGCAGTATTGCGCGGTCTGAATACACTATGGAATCTGCAGCTATCGTTGGATACGCTGGCTGAGCTCGGTGCGAAAATTGGTTCGGATGTATCCTTCTGTGTATACGGTTCAACAGCATTATCAACTGGACGTGGAGAAAAGATCAAGGAACTTCCGGCTCCTCCAGCATGCTGGGTCGTACTTGCCAACCCTGGAATCGGTGTATCCACCCAGACGATCTATCAGCAGTTAAAAATCGATGATATTCAGAATCCTGATACGGCTGGAATGGTCGAAGCTATTGAGCAAGGCGATTTTCAATCCATCTGTGACAAAGTTGGTAATGTACTTGAACCTGTTACGCTTAAGCTTTGTCCGGAAGTGAAACAAATCAAGCAGCAAATGATTGAAGCAGGTGCTGATGCAGTACTCATGAGCGGAAGCGGACCGACTGTCTTCTCTCTCGTTTCCCAGGAGAGCCGTGCTTATCGGATCTACAACAGTTTAAGGGGATTCTGTGAACAAGTGTATGTGGTACGGATGCTCGGAGGGCGAACGGAGCTTGATTAAATCCGTACGAGAATGTTATTATCTAACAATAACATTCGGTTTTGAGGTGTAGTGATGAAAAGAAGTGAACGTTTGGTTGCGATGACCAATTATTTAATGGATCATCCGCAGCAATTGGTATCCTTGCCATATTTCTCGACGACGTACGCTGCTGCCAAATCCTCCGTCAGTGAGGATTTGTCGATTATAAATGATATGTTCCAGCATGAAGGCATTGGATACTTACAATCCGTATCCGGTGCTGCTGGTGGTGTTCGCTATGTCCCGGTATACTCCAAGGAGAACAGTGCTGCTTTCATTGAAGAGCTATGCAGTAAGCTTGCAGATTCAGACAGGCTTCTTCCTGGGGGATATCTATTCATGAGCGATATACTCGGGGAACCAGCAACAGTGAATAAGATCGGTCGTCTTTTTGCAACAGCATTCCATGACCGTGAAATCGATGTAGTGGTTACGGTCGCTACAAAAGGAATTCCGATTGCTTATGCAACTGCTGCTTATCTGAATGTCCCGGTTGTCATTGTAAGACGAGATCCGAAGGTGACCGAGGGTTCGACGGTCAGCGTGAATTATGTTTCTGGTTCATCCAGAAAGATACAGACGATGGTATTGTCCAAACGCAGTATACCCGATCAAGCCAATGTCTGTATTGTGGATGATTTCATGAAAGCAGGCGGAACCATTAATGGAATGAAGAGTCTTTTGCAGGAATTCAATGCAAATGTGACTGCTATAGGCGTATTGGCTGAAGCAGAGGATGAAGAAGAAGAACGTGTAGTGGAAGATTACACGTCATTGATCAAGATTCAGAACGTTGATGTACGCAATCAGCGAGTCGAAGTACAAAAAGGTAATTACTTTAACTGATCCAGCTTTTCCCCCTCCCGATATAATTTTTAAAAAAAGTTTTAATCAGAGCAGGAGTTCCCAGCTTTATGTAGAATTACTGGTAATAAGTTCTAAATAAGGTAAGGGTGGTGAAGCATAATGGAAGTAACTGACGTAAGATTACGCCGCGTTAATACCGAGGGAAGAATGCGTGCTATCGCTTCTATTACAATGGATCAGGAGTTTGTTGTACACGATATTCGTGTCATCGAAGGAAATAACGGCTTGTTTGTCGCTATGCCTTCCAAACGCACACCAGACGGTGAATTCCGCGATGTAGCACATCCAATCAACTCTGGTACACGGAGCAAGATTCAGGATGCTGTGCTGCAGGAATATCATCGTGCAGGAGAAGAAATAGAAGTGGAGTATGAGGAAGCCGCTGGCGCTTCTTGATATGAGCTCAGATAGATGGCGAATGCGTCATCTTTTATAAAGGTGAAATTAACAGCTGTTCTAACATATGGGATAGCTGTTATTTTTATGCTTATAATCCAGTTGATTGGTGAAAAAATTGTCTCGAATTACGTGAATTCAAGCGCTGCTCCTGTTGAAATGACAATTATTTTAAGATATATTTACAGAGGATAAAAAGAATGGAGGGTTCGCATGTCAAACCGATATGCAGTCATCCTTGCTGCTGGCAAAGGCACCAGGATGAAATCGAAGCTGTACAAAGTGCTGCATCCTGTCATGGGAAAACCAATGGTACAGCATGTTACTGACCAGTTAAATTCTTTACAATTAGATAAATTGATAACCATTGTAGGGCATGGAGCAGAAGACGTGAAAGCCCAGCTTGGAGATGTAAGTGAATATGCCTTGCAGGAGGAACAGCTTGGTACAGGACACGCGGTCCTGCAGGCGGAAGAGTTCCTGAAAGATAAAGAGGGTGTTACGGTCGTTTTAAGCGGGGATACGCCCCTGATTACAGGTCAAACGATTCAAGCATTACTAGATCATCATGAACAGCAAGGGGCAAGCGCAACGGTATTGACTGCAAAAGCACCGGACCCAGCAGGATATGGGCGTGTCATCCGCAGTGACGCTGGAGAGGTACTGCGTATTGTAGAGCATAAAGATGCGAATGCGGAAGAGCTTCTCGTAGATGAAATCAATACAGGTACATACTGCTTTGATAACAAGCTATTGTTCCAGGCATTGCATAATGTATCAAATGATAATGCCCAAGGTGAGTATTATCTTCCGGATGTACTTGAGTTGTTGAAGAAAGATAACAAGCTGGTGACCGCTTATCAGACAACTGATTTCGATGAAACGATGGGCGTAAACGATCGTGTAGCTCTTTCCCAAGCAGAACGGATTATGAAACGTCGTGTCAATGAACAGCATATGCGCAATGGCGTAACAATCATTGATCCGGACTCGACATATATCAGTACCGACGCGGTCATTGAACAGGATGTTACGATCTTGCCAAACACGATGATTCTTGGAAAGACAGTTATCAAAGAAGATGCTGTCATTGGTCCGAATTCAGAAGTGAAGGATGTCACAATCGGCAGCCGCACAGTCGTGAAGCAAAGTGTAGCACACGACAGTGAAATCGGAAATGATGTCAATATCGGGCCTTTCGCCCATATTCGTCCACAAGCACAGCTTGGAGATAATGTGAAAATCGGAAACTTCGTCGAAGTGAAGAAAGCATCTATCGGTGAGGGGAGCAAAGTTTCCCATCTCAGCTATATCGGAGATGCTGAAGTTGGTAAAGATGTAAATGTCGGTTGTGGTACAATAACAGTGAACTATGACGGAAAGAATAAACATCTGACGAAGATTGAAGATAATGCCTTTATCGGTTGTAATGCGAACTTGATTGCGCCAGTGACGGTCGGCAAAGGTGCCCTGGTGGCAGCAGGCTCGACCATAACAAAAGATGTACCAGCAGATGCTTTATCAATTGCCAGAGCAAGACAAGAAAACAAAAATTCTTATCTAAAGAATAAATAATTTTGGAGGGTTACTCGACATGCCTTATAATGATCCATCGTTAAAAGTTTTTTCTTTGAATTCTAATCCGGAGTTAGCTAAGTCAATTGCAGACCACATTGGCGTAGAACTGGGTAAAATCACTGTTTCCCACTTTAGCGATGGCGAAATCCAGATCAATATCGAAGAAAGTATCCGCGGCTGTGACGTCTACGTTGTCCAGTCCACTAGTGCGCCTGTCAACCAGCATATGATGGAACTTCTCATCATGATTGATGCATTGAAACGCGCTTCAGCTAAAACAATCAACATCATCATGCCTTATTATGGTTATGCTCGTCAGGACCGCAAAGCCCGTGCCCGTGAACCAATTACAAGCAAACTGATCGCTGATATTTTGCAAACTGCCGGAGCTACACGCGTCTTGGCATTGGACTTGCATGCACCGCAGATCCAAGGTTTCTTCGATATTCCGATCGACCACTTAGTAGGTGTTCCAATTCTATCCGACTATTTCGAGAAAAAGAATTTGGAAGATATCGTCGTTGTATCTCCTGACCACGGCGGCGTAGTCCGTGCACGCCGTATGGCTGATCGTTTGAAAGCACCGATTGCAATCATCGATAAACGCCGCCCGCGTCCAAACGTGGCAGAAGTGATGAACATCATCGGAGAAATCAAAGGCAAAACTGCAATCATCATCGATGATATCATTGATACGGCTGGAACTTTGACGCTAGCTGCTAATGCGTTGATAGAAAAAGGCGCGACAGCAGTATATGCAGCATGTTCTCACCCAGTTCTATCCGGACCGGCAATCGAGCGAATCCAAAATTCACAAATTAAAGAGCTTGTTGTGACAAACTCAATCCCTCTTCCAAAAGAGAAGCAAATCGAAAATATCACGCAGCTTTCTGTTGCACCATTGTTCGGTGAAGCGATTATCCGCATCCACGAACAGCAATCTGTTAGTATCCTGTTTGATTGATTTTATGTTTATTACTGGAATTGTAAGGGAAACCTTATCTGTAGACACGTAAAAACTATGGAGGGTGATTACGATGGCAGTAAAGCTTAAAGCAGACAAACGAGATAACAATACAAAATCTTATATCAGAGGACTTCGCGAAGAAGGAGTCGTACCTGCAGTCGTATATGGCAAAGGCAAAGAGCCTGTCAGTGTTGCGGTTGATAGTGTGGATCTACTGAAAACTGTACGAGATGAAGGTAAAAACGCCATTATTTCTTTGGATATCAAAGGCGAATCGGTAGATGTAATGCTACATGATTATCAAACTGATCCATTGAAAGCAAGTCTTGTACATGCGGATTTCTATGTGGTGAACATGTCGGAAGCACGTAATGTAGAAGTGCCGATCCAGCTTGAAGGTGAAGCACCAGGATCTAATGAAGGCGGCGTTCTTCAACAGCCATTGTTTGATCTGGAAATCAGTGCAAAACCGAATGACATCCCAGATCAAATTACAGTCGATGTCTCCAAACTTGAAGTCGGTGACAGCATCAGCGTTGGTGACCTGCCAACAGACGGTGCTTATGAGATCCTAACCGATGCTGATACAACAATCGCTACAGTCACTGCACCTACTGCAGAGATTGAAACAGATGATACAACTACTGGTGATGCGGACGATGTAGAAGCAATCAAAGAAGGATCTAAGGACGATAAAGAAGATTAAGTGATTAAAAAAAGCTGTGCCTGAAAAGGCACAGCTTTTTTTATTTTGATTGAACTATTCATATTCCTCACACGTCATATAGTCAGAGAAGAAAGGGGGAGTGAGATGGAGGACTCAGCGGAATCCATATCGATTGAAGATGCCAAACAAGATAAATCGGCATTCGGTCAGCTTTTCCAGCAATACTATACGTTTTTATATCGTTATCTTTTCAAACTCACGATGAATAAAGAAATGACAGAAGACTTGCTGCAGGAAACGATGATTCGAGCTTATATAAATCTTCATAAATTTAATCATCAATCTAAGTTTTCTACATGGCTCATATCTATCGCGACACGCTTATATCTGGATGAACAACGGAAGAGGAAGCGAGATAGGAAAAGGCAACAGCAGCTGACAGAGAATGAGAAACGAAAAATGAAATGGGAACTAGAACAAGGCAATATGGATTGGTCATTGCATCTGAACGAGTTTGCATCGCTATCTATAGAAACTAGAACATTAATATTACTTCGTCATTATTATGGTTATTCATTAGAGGAAATTAGTTCCATGACAAAATTAAGAAAAGGGACAGTGAAGTCTCGTATCCATTATGCGTTAAAGAAATTAAGAGAGGAGTGGTCAGATGAAACAAGATGAATGGGTAAAAAAGATGGACGAAACGTGGAATGAAATAGATGCAAAATTACATATTGACGTTCCTGAAACTGATGAGATGCTGCAGCAGATTAGCTCTGGTGAGAAGCGATATCGAGAAAGAATGCGCAGGGAACTATGCAGGTTTATCATTCTGGCTTGCGTGTTGCTGTCCTTCTACATCCTTATGGCCGTACATATCACCTGGGTGTTCTACGTAGTACAGATTATATCCATTATTGCTGTTGTCGTCCTATTACTAGTTGAAAGAAGCAAAGGAAGGGTCACATGATATCAACGAATGAACTGATACTTATAATCTTGGCAATTCCTATATTGCTGGCACAAGGAATTTGGTTGTACATAGATGCAAAAAGAAGAGGTACTTATGCATGGGCGTGGGGGATTGTTGGGCTGATTCAGTTCCCCACACCGCTTCTTTTATATTATGTATTTATCATTCGCAAAGATAAAAGGAGGAACTGATAAATGGAGAACATTGGGACATTGCTGCTGCCTGTTATATTGATCCAGTTTCTTTTGCTCGTTATTGCGTTGATCAGTTGTATTCGAGCTGAGGAAACCCTTGGGCCCAAATGGGCTTGGATATTAATCATTTTCTGTATCAGTATCATCGGACCTATCCTTTATTTCGTGATCGGGCAAAGAAAGGATGCATATAAATGACTATTTTAGAAGCACAAGGATTGACGAAACGATACGGGAAACATGTCGCAGTAAAAAACTTAAATCTTAAGCTGAAGGAAAATGAGTGTATTGCGCTTTTGGGACCAAACGGAGCTGGTAAAACAACAACTTTGCATATGCTGGCTGGATTGATTACACCTACTGATGGAGTGATATTGAGTGACAACAAGGTACTTAACAAAGATAAAATTGGATTTCTGCCTCAATATCCTACTTTCTTCGACTGGATGTACCCTATAGAATATCTCATGTTAACAGGAACATTATCTGGAATTACGAAACAAACCATAAAAAAACGAAGCTTGCATGTATTGGAAATGACAGGCTTGTTAGAAGCACAGAAACAGAAGATAGGAGCTTTCTCTGGAGGAATGAAACAGCGACTTGGGTTAGCACAAGCAATCATGCATGAACCGAAAATTCTTTTGCTAGATGAACCTGTATCCGCTCTTGATCCGACTGGAAGAATTGATGTCATGAACATATTGGAGGATTTGAAAAAGGATATGGCTATTCTATTTTCTACACATGTACTGCATGATGCTGAACAGATATGTGATAGGGCGTTAATTATGAACTCGAGTCAAAGCATTTCCTATAAAGACATGAAGGAATGGAAAGGAAACCGGCTAAGAGAACGGTATCGTTTAGAAACATCAGATCCTTTACAGATTGAAGAATTACAGGAGTTGTATGAAGAGATTGATATAAAGGAACCAAGGAAGATCATTGGTACTCTGCGTCATAATGTAACGCCCAATATCTTACTGCAAAATTGCATCCAGAAAAATATAGGAGTTCGGTACTTCGGAGCAGAAGAAAAAACCTTAGAAGAACATTACATAGAGGTGATAGAAGGTTGAAGAGGTTCAACGCACTATTTCATAAAGAATGGGTAGAAGCTTGGAGAGAGAAGAAGCTCGTTTGGCTTCCTGCTGTCATCCTGCTAGTGACACTTCTACAGCCAATTAGTTTGTATTTTATGCCAACCATTTTAGAGAATTCGAATAGTCTGCCGCCAGGCGCAGTAATTGAACTGCCAATCCCTAGCGGTGCTGAAGTTCTGGCGGGGACTTTGTCTCAACTACATACAATTGGCACAGCAATTATTGTGCTAGCTTGTATGAATGTAATTGTACAGGAGAGAAATAATGGCTCTCTTATGCAGCTATTTTCCAGACCTGTAAATACCGCCACCTACATATTCAGTAAGTGGACGATGCTCGTATTGCTTCATCTCGGTGCCTTTACTATCTCCTATGGAGCCGCATGGTATTATACAAATATCCTATTTTCTGATGTGTCGTTTAGTTCCGTCTGGAAAAGTTTTATAATTTATTGTTTATGGATTGTACTAGTTATAACAGTGACGTTGTTTGTTAGTACGTTTCTCCGTCGAAGTGGAGGAGTAGCAGGCATATCCATTCTAATAATGGCGAGTATCGCCATCTTGTCGACTGTTATACCTGATATAGCTATTTATTTGCCTTCAAGTCTTCTCAACTTGGCAACGGAGGCACTGAATGCAAATAAGGGAAATATGCACATGGGAGCTATCCTCGCTACAACTATTAGCTTTATTGCTTTATTACTTTTAACCATGATTAAACAATTTGAAAAAAGTGTAAAGTTTTAATGAAGTAGGATTATTCCTTAAGCGCATAGGATATGATAAAAGTATAGGCAAAGCATGTCAAGGATGGGAAAGAAGCATCCTTGATGTGCTTTTTGTGCAGGAAGGAAGGAATTTTCCTTTCTGTCGGAGAAGGATAAGAGCTGGAGTGTTAAGCGCTTCTAACCGTACTTCTCCGCTCTTCCGGTTATGTTTAGCTACAGAAACCAGAAACTGCGCCGTAAGTGATAAATCCCTGCGTGAGGAAAAGCATCTCACTCCGGGCTTTCTCGCTTACTTCTCCGTTTCTGAACGGCTTTCTCCGCTTTTCGATTTTGTCTAGCTGCGAAAGCCAGAAACTGCGCCGTAAGTGATAAATCCCTGCGTGAGGAAAAGCATCTCACTTCGGGCTTTTTCGCTTACTTCTCCGTTTCTGAACGGCTTTCTCCGCTTTTCGATTTTGTCTAGCTGCGAAAGCCAGAAACTGCGGTATAGGCGATAAATCCCTGCGTAAGGTAAATACGCCTCACTTCGGGCTTTCTCACCTATTCCTCTGTTTCTGAACGGTTTCTTTCGCTTTTCGGTTTTTGTCTAGCTCCAAAGACCAGAAACTGCGCTGTAAGCAATGGATCCCTGCGTGGAAAGGTCATCCACTCCGGGCTCCCTTGCTTACATCTTCGTTTCTAAACGGTCTTTTCCGCTTTTCGGTTTTCTTGTATTTTATTTTCTGTTAAGGTATAGTTTTTTGGGAATGGACTATGAGTAAAGGGCGTTTATAAATATGAAAATGATTGTTGGACTTGGGAATCCGGGTCAAAAATATGATCAGACACGGCATAATATTGGGTTCATCGCGATTGATGAATTAGTGCACCGGCACAATTTGCCGTTAACAAATAAAAAGTTCAATAGTGTATATGCGACAGGCATGATAAATGGGGAAAAGGTAATCTTGGTAAAACCTATTACTTTTATGAACCTTTCAGGTGAAGCGGTACGACCGCTGATGGATTACTATAATGTCGAGCTTGAGGATTTGGTTGTCATTTACGATGATTTGGATCTACCGGCAGGGAAGGTAAGACTGCGGGAAAAAGGCGGTCATGGGGGCCATAATGGAATCCGTTCTTTGATTTCGCATTTAGGCACGAAGGAATTCAAACGCATTCGTCTGGGAATCGGCCGCCCGGTCGGTCAGCAGCCAGTTGTAGATTATGTTCTCCAGCGTTTCCATAAGGAAGAATTGCCGGACATCGTCGATAGTGTGAAGAAGGCTGCCGATGCAACAGAAACATGGCTTAAGGAGCCTTTCCTGAACGTGATGAATGATTTTAATCGCTAATTCATACACTGCAAGGTGATAAGTATGAATCCAGATGCTTTCGGGCAGACTTTGACAGAGTCAAATCTAAGTCCCGGAGGCATAACTATGGCTATCGTTTACCGTTGTCGACATTGCAAAACGCAGCTAGCAGAGCTAGATGAATATAAGGTGGATATCAAAGCGCTCGGATGGGATCGATTATCCGCGGCGGACTATCAGGAAATGGTGCAGATCGATTCGGGTCATATCGTCTGTCAGGTCGCATGTGAGGATTGTGAAAATGCGCTGCAGCAAAACCCGCATTATCATGAACTGGATCATTTCATGCAATAACGTAAAGCTAAATAATGCTGTCATACAAAGCTTTGGTGCCTGAACCAAGGCATTTTTTGCTTATGACATGTACTAGCAGAAGGAGGCATTATGCAAGAGATCAAGCAATTTATCTCAACTCAGGATGACATCCAATCAGTCATCAATGGGATAAAGTCTGGGATGCACGAACAGCTTTTAACAGGATTGTCTGGTTCGGCAAGGGGAGTCCTGGCAACTGTGCTGCAGGACTCCATACGGCGAAAAGTAATCCTGGTCACACATCAGCTGACTCAGGCGCAGACACTTTATGAGGACTTATTGGAGATGAGTACGCATTCCAATGTGTACCTGTATCCTGTGAATGAATTATTAGCATCGGAAATTGCCATCTCCAGTCCGGAGCTTCGCTCACAGCGTTTAGATGCATTGCGGAATTGGATGCATAGTGAGAATGGCGTCCTAGTAGCTCCAGCTGCAGCACTAAAAAGAATACTGCCACAACCAGCTAAATGGGAAAGCTATCAGCTGGCTTTTCGTGTTGGGGAAGAAATCGATTTAGAGCACTACTTACGTGCGTTGGTCGATATGGGATACGAACGTACGGATATGGTTGCGTCTCCAGGAGAGTACAGCCTGCGCGGAGGTATATTGGATATTTATCCATTAACGGAAAACAACCCGATCAGAATCGAATTGTTCGATACAGAAGTCGATTCCATTCGTTATTTTGATTCGGACACACAGCGCTCTCTGGAGAAGAAAGACACGGTTGAAGTAGGCCCTGCAACGGAATTGCTCATCGATAACGAGGATATCGCCCGAGCAGCGGACCGATTGGAGAAAGCATTAGGGGAAACAATAGCCAAACTGCAGGCCGATGAGCATAAGCAGCAAGTTTTAGAGGCTGTCAGTCAGGATCTTGAAAGGTTACGGCAGCAAGAGCGATTTCAGGGCATGGCCAAGTATGCAGGCTATTTCTACGAGGAACCAGCTAGTCTGTTAGATTATCTTGGTGAAGGCGGCTATATCATCCTGGATGAAATGAGCCGAATCCAAGAAACAGCTAACCGGCTCGATGAAGAGGAAGCAGAATGGCATCAGAGTCTGCTGGAAGCACATCAAACAGTAAGAAAGCTGAAACTGTCGTTTGACTGGCATGAAGTACTACAGCAGATGAAGCAGCCACGTTTGTATTTAAGCGTGTTCTTGCGTCATATACCAAATACACAGCCCCAAAATATTGTGAACGTGACATGCAGGGCTATGCAGCAATTTCATGGACAGATGCATTTGCTGAAAAATGAGCTGGAACGGTGGGAAAAGAGCAATTATTCTACTATCTTAATGGCACCTACCCAGCAGCGTGCAGAGAAGATACAAGCAGTTCTGGATGATTATGATATGGAAGCAGTCATCGCAGAGCGTGTTTCCTTGCCGGTGAGCACACCGACTATCTTGATAGGTAATATCAGCAGCGGTTTTGAGCTGCCATTTCATAAGCTGGCAGTGCTGACAGAGAACGAACTGTTTAAAAAGCGTTCAGCAAGACCGAAGCGCAAGCAAAAAATATCCAACGCGGAGCGGATTAAAAGCTACCAGGAGCTTGCTGTAGGCGACTACGTTGTTCATGCAAACCATGGTATCGGCCGCTATGTTGGTATAGAAACATTGCAGGTGCAGGATCTGCATAAAGATTTCATGCTCATCCGCTATTCCGGAGACGACAAGTTATTTGTGCCAATTGATCAGATTGACCTTGTTCAAAAGTACGTTGGATCAGAAGGAAAAGAACCGAAGCTTTACAAGCTTGGCGGAACAGAGTGGAAAAAGGTTAAAAGCCGAGTCCAATCGTCAGTGGAGGATATTGCTGATGAGCTGATCAAGCTTTATGCCGAGAGGGAAGCCTCCAAAGGATATGCGTTTTCAGAAGACACCGAGATGCAGCGGGAGTTCGAAGCTGCGTTTCCTTATCAGGAAACCGAAGATCAGCTTCGTACCATTGATGAAATCAAAAAGGATATGGAACGGGAACGTCCTATGGACAGGCTGCTTTGCGGGGATGTCGGATACGGGAAAACAGAAGTGGCTATCCGTGCAGCTTTCAAAGCAATTGCGGATGGCAAGCAGGTAGCGATTTTAGTACCGACAACCATTTTGGCGCAGCAGCATTATGAGACGATTCTGGAACGATTCCAGGATCATGCGATCAATGTAGGTCTAATGAGCCGATTCCGTACGCGTAAGCAGCAAAATGAAGTTATGACCGGGTTGAAGAGTGGGGTTATCGATATTGTTGTGGGCACACACCGCCTATTATCCAAGGATATCGTATACAAAGATCTTGGCTTATTAGTGGTGGACGAAGAGCAGCGCTTTGGCGTTAAACACAAAGAAAAGCTGAAACAGCTTAAGACGAATGTTGATGTTCTGACATTGACTGCCACACCAATCCCCCGTACATTGCATATGTCCATGCTTGGTGTGC
Organism: Terribacillus aidingensis; assembly: GCF_040703035.1. NCBI lineage: Bacteria > Bacillati > Bacillota > Bacilli > Caryophanales > Bacillaceae > Terribacillus > Terribacillus aidingensis. The sequence goes on from NZ_CP159996.1 coordinate 3,549,082, forward strand.
GTGATCTTTCCGTTATTGAGACACCACCTGAAAATAGATTCCCGATTCAAACGTATGTAATGGAGTACAATCCAGTCTTTATCCGCGAGGCAATCGAACGGGAAATGGCTCGGGATGGACAGGTATTCTTCCTTTATAACAAGGTAGAGAATATTGAGCGTAAAGCACAGGAAATCGCAGCTTTGGTTGATGATGCCAGAGTCGCCTTTGCGCATGGTCAAATGAACGAATCTGAGCTGGAAAGTGTTATGCTCGCCTTCCTTGAAGGGGAGTATGATGTACTTGTCAGCACGACTATCATTGAGACAGGGGTGGATATCCCGAATGTGAACACATTGATCGTTGACAATGCAGACAGAATGGGACTTAGTCAGCTATACCAATTACGCGGTCGAGTAGGACGTTCCAATCGGGTAGCATATGCTTATTTCACTTATCAGCAGGATAAAGTGTTAACAGAGGTGGCGGAAAAGCGTCTGCAGGCAATCAAGGAATTCACTGAACTTGGATCAGGATTCAAAATTGCGATGCGGGACTTGTCTATCCGCGGAGCAGGCAACTTGCTCGGTTCTCAGCAGCATGGATTTATTGATTCTGTCGGTTTCGATATGTATTCCCAGATGCTTACGGAAGCAGTGGAAGCACGGAAGGCAGGTAAGCCAGCAGAAGAGATCAAACCATTCGAAGTTGAGCTTGACCTGGATATCAATGCGTATATCCCGGAGTCTTATATCAGTGACGAGAAACAGAAAATCGATATGTATAAACGTTTCCAGAGCTGTTCATCCCAAGAGGAAATCCATGATTTGCGGGAAGAACTGATTGATCGATTCGGTGATTACCCGGAAGAAGTGGCCAACCTCTTCCATGTAACTACATTGAAAATGTATGCTAAACGGGAAAAAATCGAATCCATCAGTGAGAAGAAGAAAAAACAGCGCATGGAGATCTTAGTCGATTCTAATATGAGCCAGCACGTTGACGGCAGCAAGCTGTTCGAATTCGCTAATCAATATGGCCGGATGGTCCAGCTAGGTACAGAGGACAAGAAATTGAAGATCGTCTTCAATTGGGATCGGAACTCTTATGAACGCCGGTATGAGATAGCTGAAGAATTCATACAAGCTATGCGCGAACTAAAACGAGCTAGTTAAACTTCCACTACAAAAAATCTACAGGAAATGTATAGTAATGCCGATGTGTATCATACTAACAGCACAACTGGTGAATTCTTCTTTTCTTCATAATAAGTAGAAAATATCCCAGAGCAGCTTATGATACAGAAAGAGAGGCAATGGAAGATGAAGGCTACAGGAATCGTACGTAGAATCGATGACTTGGGACGTGTTGTTATCCCGAAGGAAATACGCCGGACACTGCGCATTCGAGAGGGGGATCCGCTGGAGATCTTTGTTGACCGTGATGGTGAAGTTATCTTAAAGAAATACTCTCCGATCAGCGAGTTGGGCGATTTTGCAAAAGAATACGCAGAGGCATTATTTACTTCGATTGACCACGGAGTACTTATATGTGACCGTGATGAATACATTGCAGTTGCAGGAGAATCGAAGAAAGAATACATGAATAAAGGCATCGGGGCTGTAATTGAAAAGGCGATGCAGGAAAGATCGACTGCCACGAATAATCAAGCAGGCAGTATCGAGCTTGTAGAGGATAAGGAAGAAGACATCCAAGCATATGTGGTAAGTCCGATCATTGCAAGCGGTGACCCAATTGGGTGCGTTATTATTGTCAGCCGCAATGATGGTGAATTAAGCAAGGTAGAAGAAAAAGCAGCAGAAACAGCTGCTAATTTCCTCGCAAGACAGATGGAATAGTGAAGAAGGAATCCCGCAGCTTATTATGTTGCGGGATTCTTTTTATGCTAAGCTAATCCCAAAGAGGAGGAGAGCTTATGATAGAGGAGCATGCGAATGGTCTCTTATTAAACCGGACAACAATGCTTGGTGAAAGAAACTGGCGGGATGATGATACATATAAATTGATTTTCAGCCCTAACGGTCATGCTGTCTACCAATTTCAGGGACATAATATGCAATTGTCTGATGGTGAGGCTATGCTCCTTAATCCGCATGAGATACATAAACAGCTCCGCCATACGTCGGAGAAGTGGATTGTTGAAGTGCAGCCAGCTTTTATAACAGAAGTAGCACAGGAACTGAGCGGTAGCAGGGTAGATCCGATGTTCGCACTAGTAGCATGTAAACACCCACTTCTTCACCAATGGTTTTCTACGACTCGTCTCTACTTGGGAATGGCTGCTACAGAAAAGGAAAGTGCTCTATGGCTGGAGAATAGCTGGATTCAGCTTGCGATGGTTCTGCTCCGCCTTGTACCAGGCACCCATAGCGATAAGTGGGACATGAAAGGATATGAGCCAACTGTGCACATCGTTTTGGATGCTTTGAAACAAAGTTATCAGCAAGACTGGACACTGGATAAGATGGTACAGCTGACCCAACTAGGGAAATATCAATTCAGTCACCTTTTTAAAAAGGAAACGGGTCTGTCACCGTATAGCTGGCTCCAAATATATCGTGTCATCCAAAGTCAGAAGCTGCTCCGTCGTACCGATGCTTCCATTCTTTCCGTCGCCTTGCAAGTAGGCTTTAAGAATGTGTCTTCTTACCATGCTGTATTTCGGCGAATCTACGGTCAGACTCCTGGTTTATTTCGGAAAAGCATATGTAATGTATAGAAACAAACAATTACTAAAATACTCGCTCCGCTTATCAGGATGAGACTTCGAATAGATAGGAAGGATAAAAAGCTGGCATACAGTGCTAGTGACAAGGTATTTGAAGCGTATAGCAGTACGGCATTAGAGCTGAATGCCCTTCCTAGCATCAATTTTGGTACATGAGTCTGTATGAGATACACCCTGGTTAGGCTGCTCACAGGAAGACCTATACCGATAAGGATAGCGCCGACAAAGAAGAAGGGTTCCTTGTAAGCTAAACCGATTATACAGATTCCTGCACCCCATATAACGCATCCTAGTACATATTTTTTCATGTCCAATCGTTTTATCAGTATAGGAATTAGAATGCTGACAATTGTCGCTCCGATGCCAAATACAATCTGAAGTGCGTTATACCACGGCTCGCCATTTTCCGTAATTTCCTCGAATGCGAGCAAAATTCCAACCTGCCATACCCAAGTGTTGAAAAAGACTACGAAAAAGGTAGTAATGAATAGATGCACTAGGGCAGGCTTTTTTCTTACCCATTTAAAGAAATCAAATAGTGACCTATAAAGCGATGCGATAGACAGTCTGACTTCCTTATCGGTCGGAGCCATAGCCGGCAAACGAGAAAGACAGAGAGCACTAATAGCATAGGAAGCTGCATCTATAAAAAAAAATAGATAATATCAGCACTTGCAATCAGCCAAGCAGCGAGAACCGGACCCATTAAGGAAGCGGAACGTTGGATTGTATCCCAGGTACTATTGGCGTTAGGTAGTTCTTCTTCCGGTATTATCTCAGGGAGTACAGCTCGGTGAGCCGGATTGAAAAAGCATCCACAGCATTGAAGCAAGAAACTTCCTGCAAGAAGATAAGGGTAGGTCAGACCATCCTGTAGATAGAGAAAGATGATTATTGTAAGGATGATCAGTCTTATTAAGTCTATGATTACCATTATATTTCTTCTGTTTATATGGTCTGCTAAAGCTCCGCCGAATAATCCGAAGAGAAGGTATGGCATAGTTTCCGCAATGGCTACAATTGTTGTATGTATGCTAGAGTCAGTCATACGAAAAGCAAGAAACAGGAATGCCAACCCGGATAGGATATCACCGATGTGGGAGACTGCTCCACCTAGAAAGTAATAGACTGCATTTTTATTTTTGATAACTGCCATATACATGCTGTTCACCTCTTATCCAGCATATATCCTTAATGGATGAAGGTCGTATTGAATCTTGCTCAAAGTTAAAGCAGGATATGGCATATGGTATAATCCCAATAGGAAAAGTTTGGAGGAATCATTGAATGGGGTTAGGGATGAAGCGGCTGTTTCACGGTGCTTTTGTGCTGGCGGTCGCTGGTTTGATCAGTAAGATTTTAAGTGCGGGCTATCGGGTCCCGTTTCAAAATATAGTAGGCGATAAGGGCTTTTATATTTATCAGCAGGTATATCCATTCCTTGGGATAGCGGCAAGCCTTGCTCTATACGGTATTCCGGCAGCTGTGTCCAGATTAGTTGCTGATCGTTATCGCAGCACATCGCCGTCTCTTCGTTCGTTCTATTTACCGGTAGGGACTTTCTTGCTCGGTCTGGCTGTGATTACCTTTGCTTTGCTGTATATGCTAGCACCGCAAATAGCCGAATCGATGGGCGATAAAGCTTTGGTGAAACCACTCCAAGCAGCGGCTTTTATTTTCTTGGCAGTTCCGTTCACTTCGATTCTGCGAGGCGTTTATCAAGGAAAGCAGAATATGACGCCGACAGCTGTTTCACAAGTAGTGGAGCAGCTAGTCCGCGTAAGTTTGCTTCTTGCTGTCACTTTCCTGCTTGTCCGTTCAGGGAGTGATTTGTATGACATAGGAGCTAAAGCTGCAATGGCATCTTTAGCAGGGGCGTGCTTTGGTATTGTAGTACTTAGCTTTTATATGAGAAGAGAACCGATTATTTCTTCTGTGGAGCAGCGGCTTCCGTGGGGATATATCATAAAGACGATCCTCGTATACGGCCTTTTTATTTGTCTAAACTATATGCTATTGCTGTTATTGCAGTTTGCCGATGCTTTTACGCTCGTTTCCGGATTGCTGTCACATGGTTTGAGTTTGGATGAAGCACGTGAATGGAAAGGGATATATGATCGCGGACAGCCGCTAGTACAATTAGGTATCGTCGTCGGCTCCTCCCTGGCATTAGCATTCGTACCGTCTATAACAAAGGATCAGCTGATCAGTGAGAAGAAAGCGGTCCTTCATTTGCTGCATAGCGGGTGGAAACTAAGCTTCCTGTTATCAATTGCAGCTACAGCTGGATTAGTCGCTCTGCTCCCATTAGTCAATGAATTGCTGTTTAAGGACGATGTTGGTACATATTCTTTGCAAGTATTCACGCTGACGATCTTTGTTTGTTCCCTCACATTGACTACTGCTTCCATGTTAGAGACTTTAGGGAAATGGAAGCAGACAGCTGCTATAATCGCGGCCGGTTTTATTCTCAAGTGGTTTATGAATGTATGGCTCGTTCCGATTTACGGCATCTTGGGTGCTTCATTGGCGACTGTCATTACTGTAACATGCATATTAGCTTGCAATATGTATTTGCTTAAACGGCATCTGCCGGAGATTAAATTATTCCAGCTTCCATGGAAAAGTCTATTTGTCGGATTGCTGTTCATGCTTGTCGCAGTAGGACTTTTATATGTAGCTACCGTCGAATTGTTTCACGTGAAAACACGAATTTTGTTATTAGGGTATGTATTGTTTGCGGTTATGGCTGGTGCTTTATTGTATGGAATAACCTTAATTAGGACTGGGGCATTCAATCGGGCAGAGTTAGAATCATTGCCGTTCAGCAAACATTTACTGCGCTTAGAAGGGAGAAAAGAAAAATGAAACATACCATTGAAGTTGTCGGTCTTGGTGGTGGTGATATAAATCAGTTGTCACTAGGAATCTACAAGAAGTTAAAAGAGCATGGACAACCAATCTTTGTAAGAACGAAGGACCATCCTGTCGTCAGAACACTGGAGGAAGAAGGGGTGGAGTTCCATTCCTATGACGAAATCTACGAAAATTATCCTGATTTTCAATCGGTTTATGAAGAGATAGCTAACAGCTTGTTTCGGCAAGCAGAAGAAGGGTCATTGATTTATGCAGTTCCCGGTCATCCGATGTTAGCAGAAATGACAGTTCAGCTGCTGCTTGCTCAGCAAGAAGTGGACGTAAAGATTATTGGGGGGCAGAGCTTTTTGGATGATTTGTTCTCTGCTCTGCGAATTGATCCTATTGATGGTTTTCAATTCGTCGATGCGACGTCATTCAAGCGTGATGAGCTGGAATACAGACAACACCTCATTTTCTGCCAAGTATATGATCAAATGGTGGCATCGGAAGTAAAACTGGAGTTATTGGAAGATTTACCGCCGGAATATCCAATTACGATTGTGGATGCAGTAGGCAGCTCGGATGAGAGTATCAAGACTGTAATGCTGGAGGATCTGGACAGGAGCGTAGAATTCAGTAACTTGATGAGTGTGTATGTACCGCCAGCAGTATCTTTGGAGATGAACCACAAATTCTATCGATTGCGTGAGGTAATTCAGACGCTGAGGGGTCCGGGCGGCTGTCCATGGGATCAAAAGCAAACACATGAATCCTTGAGGAAGTACTTGATTGAAGAAGCTTACGAGCTTATTGATGCCATCAATAAGGAAGATGATGAAAATCTTATTGAGGAATTAGGAGATGTACTGCTCCAGGTTATGCTGCACAGTCAGATTGGAGAAGATGATGGTTATTTCTCTATTGAAGATGTCATTCGAAGTGTGACCGAAAAAATGATCCGCCGTCATCCACATGTTTTCGGAGAGGCAGTTCTGGAGACTGAAGAAGAGCTGAGCAAGAGCTGGGAAGCTATCAAGCAGGAAGAAAAGGCAGAATATAACCCTGATCAGAATGAAGAATCAATGCAGCCCGAGCTGATGAAAGCAGCAGAGATTGGCAAGCAGAAACCTTCTCCATCTAATTTGGCGCAGCAGCTGGCTGAATTCAGCAGAAGAGCATCAGTGGCAGAGGTGGATGAAAATGTCATTGGAGAGCTTCTGTTTGCTATTGCTTCTTATGCGGGCTATTATAAAATAAATCCAGAAATTGCGTTACATCAAGCAATAGAGGGAAAGAAAAGTACGGATAAGGGAAGTGAATGATATGCGTTTGGATAAATTTCTAAAAGTCTCACGATTGATCAAACGCCGGACATTGGCAAAAGAAGTGGCCGATCAAGGCCGTATCACTATTAATGGCGTTCAGGCAAAGGCTTCAACGAATGTAGCTGTTGGTGATGAGATGGCGATCCGTTTTGGTCAGAAGTTGTTAACGATCGAGGTGCAGCAGCTGAAGGAAGCAGTTAAGAAGGAAGATGCTGCGACACTGTACACAGTGAAAAAGGAAGAGCCTGTACAATAAAACCGTTCTAACCTTGTCCCTGCCTTCATAGATTGTTAGGGATAAAGGGAGGCGGTAACGATGGATCAAACCCGGAAAACCCAAGCGGATCATGATATAAAGATGTTCAATCGGAAATCGCTCGAGATCAGCGGTGTGAAGGAAGTGGACAGCTTCGACAGTGAAGAATTCCTGCTCCAGACTGAGATGGGCTATATGATCATTCGCGGGAGCAACCTGCATATGAAGAACCTTGATCTGCAGGAGGGGAAGGTATCAATCAAAGGCAAAATCCAAGAGCTATCCTATTTGGATGAGCATCATGGGGAGAAGGCTAAAGGAATCTTTAGCAAGCTCTTCAAATGACGCTCACTGTCCAATTCCTCACCATCGTGTCGATGATTGCCGGCGGGGTTTATCTTGGCGCAGCCATGGATACATTCCGCCGCTTCGAACGACACTGGAAAAAGCAGGTCTTCATGCGTTACATCATGGAATGCGGGTTCTGGCTGCTGCAGACGTTGCTATTGTTTTCCTTGCTGTTTCAAGTGAATCAGGGGGAAATGCGCTTTTATATACTTTTAGCATTGTTATGTGGCTTTGCAGGATATAGAGCTTTATTCCAGACAAGTTATCGACGAGTGCTTGAATGGCTAATCCGTGTCATCCGGCGGACTATCCTGATTGTCAGAAGGATTTTACAGGTACTTATCTTTACACCAATACGTTTGCTGCTGCAAGGGCTCCTGCTGCTGACAGGAGGAATAGTGACCCTGATATGGAGATTGATACGTTTGGTTTTGGTTATCCTCTTCTATCCAATCCGTCTGATCGGGCGGCTGGTATGGAGAATGACGCCAAGTAAGCATAGAAAAATTTACTCCAAATTAGCAGGTATATATAGTAAAATGAAGAATATAGCAAGGAAAGCACTAGATTCACTGCGCAGAGCAAGGAGGTAAAAATGGCGTGGCAAGAAAGAAACGAAATGTAACGAAGATGGAGTCCAACTACACGAGACAATACGATGCATATACGGAACGGCAGCGAAAAAAACAGAAAAGACTCTTTCGGCGTTTGATCTTGTTCGCCGCTTTTGCAGTTGTTCTGCTTGGATTAATGACAGGTTATCATATTCATCAGCGAGGTGTTTATGCTTCTAAGCAAGCAGAATATAAAGAGAAGCAGGAAGAGTTGGCCAGCTTGCAGAAGAAGGAAGAGGATCTCAAGGAGGAAATCGAACTTTTGAACGATAAGAGTTATGTACTGGAAATTGCCAGAACGAACTACTTCTATTCAAAAGACGGTGAAACCATCTTTAAAATCACCGAAGAGGAACCCTCTTATTGACACCCTTTTCCAAGCTTTTATATAATATATAAGAAGTATATTTCTTTCAAACTTTAAGGAGGAGCATTTTTTTTATGTCAATTGAAGTAGGCAGCAAGTATCAGGGTAAGGTAACGGGAATTACTAATTTTGGCGCATTCGTAGAACTGCCAGGAGGTTCTACCGGTCTAGTCCATATTAGTGAAGTTGCCGATAATTACGTGAAAGACATTAATGAACATTTGTCTGTTGGTGATATGATCACAGTCAAAGTCATTAATGAAAAGGACGGAAAGATTGGACTTTCTATCAAGAAAGCGAAAGATAATCCGCCACCAGCACGTCGTAATAACAACAACAGAGGTTCCGGACATGGCGGCGGTCATCGTGAGCGCACCGAAACTTTTGAAGCAAAAATGAATCGCTTCTTGAAGGATTCAGAGGACCGTCTGGCGTCCCTTAAGAAACACACAGAATCAAAACGTGGTGGCAGAGGCGCTAAAAAAGGTTAAACTTGCTGTCTATATATTGGGATTTGATAAAATGCAAATCTTGAGATATAAAATAATGAATCGGATGCAAAAAAGCATCCGATTTTTTTATGTAAATATATATACAAAAAAACAAGGAATGCGATTTGCATTCCTTGTTTAGGGATAGCGGCGGAGGGGATCGAACCCCCGACCTCACGGGTATGAACCGTACGCTCTAGCCAGCTGAGCTACACCGCCATATAAATGAATTGTTTAGAAGCACAAGGAATATAATACAATAGCCTGGACTATATGTCAACAACAATTTTATCGATAACGATTAACAGGAAAAATACGGTATAGTAAGACTATAGATTAGGGGAGGGGATCAGGATGATTTGTCTTGTCAGGCATGGAGAAACAGATTGGAATAAACTAGGAAAAGTACAGGGGAGTACAGATATACCACTGAATGAAAGAGGAATCAGACAGGCGCAAGCTACTCGTGATTATCTGGCAGGAAGTGATTTTGATCTGATCATAGCAAGTCCAATGAAGCGGGCCAGAAAGACAGCTGATATTCTTAATGAAGCATTACAGCTGCCGCTTGTAGAGATGGAAGGTTTCGTTGAAAGAGGTTTTGGCGAGGCAGAGGGACTGACTCGGGCAGAACGGGAGGCAAAGTATCCTAGCTGGGACTTCCCTGGTATGGAATCATGGGAGGACTTAGTAGAACGTGTCATGCTGGCTTTGCGGGAAGTGAATGCGAAGTACGGTGATAAGAAGGTGCTGCTCGTTTGTCATGGCGCCGTCATCTCAGCCATACTATCTACTATCTCAAATGGAGAAATTGATACTGAAAATACACATCTAGTCAACGCTTGCTTGAGCAATATCCAGTTTATCGAAGAAAAGTGGAAGGTACATGATTATAACCTTTCCGAACATCTGGCCAATATATAAAAAAAACCTGCATCCATTACGGATGCAGGTTTTTCTATTAATGCGTTTCGGAAGGTTTTCCGACAGGTGTTGTAGTAGCTGTTGATTGTTCCTGTTCAATCTCATCTGCAGGGCGAACCTTTTTCAGGAAGAAGGAAAGGATGAAACCGACAGCTGCGATAAGTGTAGCAATCCAGAAGGCATCATTGATACCTTCAATGGAACCTAGCAATGTAGCTTGCTGCTGCGGTGTGCCAGACGTCATCAGGTCTGTAACGTGTTCCTTTGTTTGAGTAGAGAACACAGTAACCAGCAATGCAGTACCGATTGCACCTGCCATCTGACGAAGTGTGTTCGCCATCGCTGTACCGTGAGCGTAATACCGTTTAGGAAGTTGATTCAAACCAGCTGTCATAATTGGCATCATAACCATGGATACACCGATCATACGGAAGGTATAGACAGTCATCATATACGTGTAAGTTGTATCAATAGACAACGTACTTAGGAAGTAAGTTGTGATTGTTGTAATCAATAGTCCGATCAATGCCAGCGGACGAGCACCGATCTTATCAAACAATTTACCAGTAATCGGCGACATGATCGCAGAAACCAGAGCACCAGGCAGTAGCAATAGACCTGATTTAAGCGGTGAATAACCTAGCATATTCTGTGTGAAAATCGGGATCAATAGCATCGCTGCAAACATAGCCATTGTAATAACGACGTTGATTGTAGTCGATAGAGAGAACATCCAGTATTTGAATACACGGAACTCGAGCATTGGTTTTTTGATTGTCAATTGTCGGATGATGAAGATGAGTAAGGATATACCACCCACTACAAGTGTAGTGATAACCGGTGCGGAATCCCAGCCTTTATCTCCGGCAACACTAAAGCCATACAACAAGCCGCCGAATCCGATGGTGGAAAGGATGACGGATAAGACATCAACTGATGATTTCTGAGTTTTCGTTACATTTCGCAGGATGAATACTGCAAGAATGATATCGATGATAGCGATAGGCAGAATGATGAAGAATAACCATCTCCATGATACGTGCTCAACTACAAAACCAGAAAGTGTAGGTCCGATTGCAGGTGCGAACATCATCGCTAGACCGATTACACCCATGGCGCTTCCTCGTTTTTCAATTGGGTAAAGGCTCAATACAGTATTGAATAACAATGGCATCATGATACCAGCGCCGGCTGCTTGTACGATACGACCGATTAAGATTGTTGTAAAATCAGGTCCGACTCCACAAATAAGTGTTCCGATTGCGAACAAGCTCATTGCAGTGATAAATAGCTTACGAGTTGTGAATCTTTCCATAAAGAAGGCAGTAATCGGAATTAAAATACCATTTACCAGCATAAATGCTGTTGTCAGCCATTGTGCTGAGTTTTCTTCTATATCCAAATCCACCATCATGACAGGTAACGCGATGTTCATCAGTGTCTGGTTCAGGATAGCTACGAAAGCACCCAAAACCAAGATAGCGACTATCGGGCCTCTGGTTAATGATTCTGGATTAACATAGGCTGAACGATCTTTCATGTTGTTTCATCTCCTTGAGTTGTTATCTTTTTCAGCAAACGGCTGTGAAGAGACAATAAAGTCTCCACTTCCTCCGTGCTGAAGTCTGAAATGTTCCCCAGTCTTTGCAAATAGGTTCGGTAGGCTGTCTTTTTCTGCTCCAGTCCCTTTGGAGTTAGTGACAGAACGATTGCGCGGCGGTCATGGGTAGAGCGCTCTCGTTTCACCAATTCAGCTTTAACAAGCCTTTCAACCGTTTCGCTTACTGTACTCTTGCTTCCATTCACCTTTTGGGCAAGGTCGTTCAAGCCAGTTCCGGGCTCGTCCGCTAATACTTTCAGGATGTGCAGTTGAACGACAGTCACACCTAATTGATCAGCATTATGCCAAAATTGCTTATGAAAAGCTTGATTCAGACATCGAAACGATTGGATCACTTGGCTGATTTTTTCCTCATCAGTCAAAGTTGTCATCCCCTCAACAAAAAAATAGTTCGTATGCGAACTGTTTCAGTAGGAACTATTCTACTCCTCTTTCACAAAAATGCAATATAGAAGTTTTATGGAAAACGCTTCCTATAAAAAATAAAAGTTTTCTGACAAGACTTACGAAACCAGAGCTAAATACGACAGGGAAAAATGCCGCAAAAAAGCTTAAGCTGTCCAAGTCGTGTTGAAGCCGGTGAGAAGGTATGGGATTAAGTCGAAATGTTTTTAAGTCACGCTCGGTTCTTTTGACAAATTATGAATATGGGATGTGGTTAAATGACTATATTCAAATAAGAGTTTGTCCCGGGGATTACCATAGTATGTACACAGAGCCTCGGTAAATATGAGGATAGGATAGGAGTGTTAATGAAATGGAGACAGTATCAAGAAAGAAATGGGGCATTTACGGAGTGGAGCAGAAGCGGTTGGAAAATTGGAAGAAGAAGGGATTCGATCTGGCGAAACTTCTATTGATAGAGAAGGCATGGCTTTTGGCTTTAGTAGGCTTCTTGCTTGGACGGGCTGTCGTACTGACCACTGTCTCCCCATTTGCGGCAGCATTCCTGGCATCTATCTGGCTGACAAGAAGAAAGAGAATGGTGCCAATCACATTGGCAACAATCGCTGGTGCGGGAACCTATCATTGGACACATGGACTATATATAGCAGGTACAGCATTCGTACTTTATTTCCTTGCCATGATTAGTAAGAAGATACCGCATCAAATTCGGGTCATGGCTGTACTCGTCTTTCTGGCAAGTTCCCTCCCGAGGATGCTGGCACTCTCCTATGAAAACACCTTGACCAGCTTTGACTGGATGATGATCGGCGTCGAAGGAATTCTTGGTTCTGTACTCTTTATCATCTTTATGCAAAGCATTCCGTTATTATCCATCAAAAGATATTATCCGGCATTAAAAAATGAAGAGATAGTCTGCTTGATCATTTTGCTAGCCTCAGTACTCACCGGCACGATTGGCTGGCAGATCCAAGGGGCTGGAGTGGAGCAGATATTCTCCCGCTACTTCGTATTGCTGCTGGCTTTGATCGGCGGGGCGGCAATGGGCTCGACTGTTGGGGTAGTTGCCGGCTTGATTCTCAGTCTCGCCAATGTTGCAAGTCTCTATGAGATGAGCCTCTTAGCCTTTGCTGGTCTGCTTGGCGGCTTATTAAAGGACGGGAAAAAATTCGGGGTGAGCATCGGTCTTATTATAGGAACATTACTTATCGGTGTGTATGGGCAGGAGCAGGGCATGCAGGAGGTATATCCATCCTTGCTTGCATCGGCTATTAGTATTCTGCTGCTCGTTTTGACGCCGGACAGCTGGATCCGGCGTATGTCCCGTTTCGTTCCTGGCACTGCTGAGCACAGCCAGGAACAGGAGCAATATCTTCAAAAGGTACGCGACGTTACGGCTAATCGCGTGCAGCAGTTCTCCAATGTGTTTGATGCATTGGCGAAGAGCTTCGCTACGCCTGATCGGGAGGCAGAGGATGTGCGGAATCGAGAGACTGATTTTCTGCTTGGCAATGTGACCGAGCAGACATGCCAGCTGTGCTTCAAAAAGGATCGCTGCTGGGGCGCACAGCAGTTTGATCGAACCTATCAATTAATGGAGAGTCTGAAAGAGGATATGGAGGACGGAGGGCCTCCGAATAAACTGCTGGAGCGGAACTTGGAGTCCCACTGTGTCAAATCGAAGAAAGTGATTGAAACGATGAAGCATGAGCTGAGTTTCCATCAAGCTAATCAGATGCTGCGGCGGCAGGTGCAGGAAAGCCGTCGCTTTGTTGCCGATCAGCTTAACGGTGTATCCGAGGTTATGGGCGACTTTGCAAAGGAGATCGTCAAGGAAAAGGAGAACCATGAGCATCAAGAGGTGGAGATGATGGCTGCTTTGCGGGCGGCTGGCTTAGTCGTGGACAAGCTGGATGTATTCTCCCTGACGAAAGGGAGCATCGATATTGAGATGCATGTATCTATACAAGGATACCATGGCGAGGGGCAAAAGCTAATCGGCCCTATTTTATCCGACATTCTGGGGGAGACTGTCGTCGTAACGAAGGAAGAAATAGCGCCGTTTCCGGATAAGTTCTGTTTCCTGGCGTTCTCTTCCATTAAGAAATTCGTCGTGGATACAGGTGTTGCACATGCGGCAAAAGGTGGGGGGTTCGTATCTGGAGACAGTTTTTCCACGATCGAACTAGGGGCGGGCAAGTACGCGATTGCAATCAGTGATGGTATGGGCAATGGAGACAGAGCACATGAGGAAAGCACCGAGACATTACGGCTGCTTCAGCAGATTCTGCAATCAGGCATCAGAGAAGAAGTGGCAATCAAATCGATCAATTCCATCCTCTCGCTCCGCTCCAACGAAGAGATATTCGCAACATTGGATCTGGCAGTCATCGATTTGCATGACGCAGCAGTCCAATTCCTTAAAATCGGATCGACACCTAGCTTCATTAAGCGCGGTGATCAGGTCCTTAAAATAGAGTCGGGCAACTTACCGATCGGCATCGTACAGGATCTGGAGGTGGACGTCGTACAGGAGCAGCTGCAGCCGGGTGACTTGCTCGTCATGATGAGTGACGGAATCTTTGAGGCTCCGCGGCATGTGGAGAACACGGATATCTGGCTGAAGCGGAAGATCAAGGAGATGAATACAACTGTGCCGCAGGAGATGGCAGATTTGCTCCTGGAAGAGGTTGTTCGCCACCGTGCTGGAGAAATAGAGGATGACATGACTGTCATGGTGGCAGCAATTGATCGCAATATGCCGGAATGGGCTTCCATCCCTACTTATAAAAACAAAGTGAAGGAGGCATAGCGAACGTATATTATCTCTCTTTCCCGTCGATGATGAAGATAACGAATTGGAGAAGAGGGATAACGATGAAACCGAGTACGCTGAAACAGATCCTGCTGATCACAGATGGATGCTCCAACCGCGGCGAAGATCCAGCAGCGGTCGCTGCCTTGGCTTATGCCCAACACATTACGGTTAATGTAATCGGTATTCTGGAGGAGGGGCATACGGAACATTCACTTAGCCTCGAAGAAGTGGAGAACATTGCTAAAGCAGGGGGCGGTGTCAGTCAGTTGATTTATAAGCAAGCTTTGACAGAGACAGTCCAAATGGTGACAAAACAGGCAATGACCCAGACGATCGAGGGGGTCGTTAATCGGGAATTAAAGCAAATCTTAGGGCCAGGTAATTCATTGGACGATTTGCCGCCGGAAAAAAGGGGCGATGTACTGGAAGTCGTTGAGGAAATAAGTGAAACGGCTAATCTGGAAGTGCTTATACTTGTAGATACGAGTGCCAGCATGCACCATAAGCTTCCTGTAGTAAAGGAGGCGCTGATCGATCTTTCCATTAGTATGAATGCACGCCTTGGCAATAATAAGTTTGCCATACTTGGTTTCCCTGGAAAAAGGGATCCTGCAGTCAAAGTGATGGAGTGGACGGAGCGACTGGAAAACGTGTCTTCTGTTTTTCCGAAGCTTGCTACAGGCGGAGTCACACCGACAGGGCCTGCGCTGCGGGAAGCAATTCACGAATTCAGCCGCAAATCTCTGCCAAAGCGTACAGACGGGATAGCTGAATATGAAGAATTCGGCAGCTGATTTACAACCCGGTATCCGTTTGACGGGCAAATGGCATAAAGGAAACTATCCGCTGATACGAAAACTTGGCAGCGGAGCAATCGGCACTGTTTATCTGACAAAAAGAAACGGCGTCGATGCCGCCTTGAAAATCAGTGATAAACGTACCTCAATGACGATGGAAATCAATGTACTGCAATCGCTGAAAAAGGTCCAGGGACATTTCCTAGGACCTTGTTTGTTTGATAGCGATGATTATGTCAGTCCAAGCGGCAAACTGTATACCTTTTATGTGATGGAATATATTCAGGGAAGCAAACTTGATACATACATAAAAGCAAAAGGTTCGGAGTGGCTGCCGGTATTGCTGCTGGGATTGCTGGAGGATTTGGATCACCTCCATCAAGCAGGTTGGGTTTTCGGTGATTTGAAGCTTGATAATTTGGTTGTTTGTGAAAACCCTGTTCGGCTTCGGTGGGTAGATGTAGGAGGGACAACACAGAAAGGCAGGGCAATCAAGGAATATACCGAGTTTTATGACCGAGGACACTGGGGTATGGGAAGCAGGAAAGCAGAACCCTCATACGATCTATTTGCACTTGCTATGACAGCCTTGGAAATTGTGAATGGCGGAAGATTTCTGAAAGGAGATACACCGAAAGCAGCCATAAGGGCGGCGCTATCCCGTGCTGAAAAACTGCGGCCAATCCTGGATAAGGCTTTGACAGGCAAATATTCAGACAGCGCTGCGATGAAGCAGGATCTGGTAAAGCATCTTATGAGGAGGAAGGCTCCTGCACCGGCAGCAACTCCTTCCCGAGTAGCGAAGAGCAATAGGCGCAAGACCGGTTTGGGAGAGTGTGTCGTATTAAGTGTCTATGGCATTGCTTGCTATGTCCTTTATCTGCTGCAATAAACTTTTTGTCTCGCAGCATAAGTGGTACGATAAAAGCAGCAACTACATAAGGATGACGGAAAATGGAACATACTGTGACAGCATTTATGGACAGACATGGTTTATGGAAGGAAGGTTCGACTATCCTGGCTGGTGTATCTGGCGGACCCGATTCAATGGCATTGCTTCATTTCCTGAAGGAACAGAAGCAGCGGCGAAATTGGCACATCATTGCCTTAAGTGTCGACCATGGTTTACGGGGCGAAGAATCCAGGTTAGACACGGTATTCGTAAAAGAAATATGCGAAAAATGGGGGATTGTATCGGAAGCTGTAACTTTAGACGTTCCGGGATGGAAGGAAGCACATCAGCAAAGCACCCAGGTTGCAGCCAGGGAAATGCGCTACAGCTATTTCGAGGAGTGCATGTCGCGTTTTGATGCAGACGCTTTGTTTCTTGCCCATCATGGGGACGATCAGGCAGAAACCATCCTGATGCGGCTGGCACGGGGATCTAATCCTTCTGCAGTCAGCGGCATGGATATCAAGCGGCCATTCGCTGGCGGAGAACTCATCCGTCCGATGCTGTCGTGCAGCAAAGCCCAAATTCAACAATATTGTGAACAGCATGACATACCATATCGTATCGATCCGTCAAATGCATCAGAGGATTATACGCGTAATTTCTTCCGTCACCGTGTACTGGATCCGATAAAGAAGGAATTCCCGACCTTCCATCAGCATGCGCAGCGCTTTAGCGAAGCGCTTAAAGCAGATGAAGCTTATCTGGAGGGACAGGCCGCGGAGATGTTTGCAGAATTGGTGGAATATGATGCCGGGAAACAGGCGGCAGCCTTTGAAATAGACCGATTTCTTACATACCCGATTGCTTTACAAAGAAGAGTGTATCATCTAATATTGATGTATCTGTATCAAGCGCTTCCGGTGGACTTGCACCATCGGCACGAAGCGCAGTTCTTTGAACTGATAGCTAGCTCTAAAGCAAACAGCTCTTTAGATTTTCCGGCAGGATTACAACTGACAAAGTCCTATAGCCGAATGACGGTATCTTTTCGTAATGAGGCAAAGGACTTATTCCATTATACATTTCACGCTCCCGGATGCGTCACGTTACCTGATGGATCTCTATTATCGGCTTCTTTTACCCCACACTCAACCGAAAACGGTTCCCACGACTTCGTACTGCCCCTTGCGGATGTTACCTTGCCTTTACAGGTCCGTACAAGGAAAAATGGCGACAAAATGAAGCTGCGCGGAATGAGAGGGACCAAAAAAGTAAAAGATATTTTCATTGATGAAAAAATTCCTGCTGTTAAAAGGCGGGACTGGCCGATTGTGGAGGATGCGACTGGCACTATTTTATGGCTTATCGGTTTAAGAAAAGGGGAAACAGGCAGAACAACAGGAGAATCAGGCAGCTATTTGCGTCTGTGCTACCAAGCGAAAAAAGGGGAACAAACAGGAGGACCGAGCAATGCATGATGAGATTGAGAAAGTACTGATTACAAAGGAAGAGATCGAAGCAAAATGCGCTGAGATCGGGAAGCAGCTTACAGAGGAATACAAGGATTCCTTCCCGCTTGCTATTGGCGTATTGAAAGGCGCCCTTCCGTTCATGTCCGATGTACTCCGTCATATGGATACACATCTGGAGATGGATTTCATGGATGTGTCCAGCTACGGCGGCGGCATGACATCTTCTGGTGAAGTGAAAATCGTCAAGGACTTGGATACAAAAGTGGAAGGCAGAGATCTTTTGATCATCGAGGATATTATCGATAGCGGTCTCACATTGAGCTATCTGGTTGATTTATTCAAATACCGGAAAGCAAAGTCGATTAAAATCGTCACGCTTCTTGATAAACCTTCAGGACGTACGGCGAAGATCCAGGCGGACTTGGTCGGTTTCCGTGTGCCAAATGAATTCGTTGTCGGATATGGTTTGGATTATCAGGAGAAATATCGTAATTTGCCGTATATCGGTGTTTTGAAACCGGAAGTGTATGGCGGCGCCCGTACCGAATAATCGGTACCGGTATGGATCATCTTCCTTTTACATAAGGTAAAGGGTATTTAGTTGTATAGCAGGTTTTGCATATGGTAGTATTTACTATAGTTTTCTCGTTTGGGAGGAGGTAGGCAATGAGCAAAGTGTTCCGTAATACCTTAATGGTTATAATTATTTTTGTAGTCATTATAGGTGTGATCAACTTATTCAAGAATCAGACGAACGAAATCGAACAGTATGACATTAACAAGTTTAGAACCACGCTTGAGAGTGGTGATATACAAAGCATGACCGTCCAGCCTACTAACAATATCTATACGGTAAGAGGTGAGACGGAAGATAACAAGCAGTTCCAGACTGAGATACCTCAGAATGAACAGCTGATGAGTGAAATCATCAATACGGCAAATGAACAAGGCGTTAAGATGAATGCAGATGAAGAGCCGCAGCCAAGTTTCTGGCAGACTCTACTGACAACCCTCTTCCCTATCTTGCTGCTTGTATTAATCTTCTTGTTCTTCATGAGTCAGGCACAAGGCGGAGGCAGCCGAGTGATGAACTTTGGTAAGAGTAAGGCGAAGATGTACAATGAAGAGAAGAAGAAAGTTAAATTCCGTGATGTAGCTGGAGCCGACGAAGAGAAGCAAGAGCTTGTCGAAGTTGTCGACTTCCTAAAAGATCCGCGTAAATTCTCTGCAGTAGGAGCACGTATCCCGAAAGGTGTCCTCCTTGTAGGTCCTCCGGGTACAGGTAAAACATTGCTTGCTCGTGCGGTAGCAGGAGAGGCAGGCGTGCCGTTCTTCTCTATTAGTGGTTCGGACTTTGTAGAGATGTTTGTAGGGGTCGGTGCATCCCGTGTACGTGATTTGTTTGAAAATGCTAAGAAAAACGCACCATGTATCATCTTTATCGATGAGATTGATGCTGTGGGACGTCAGCGTGGAGCCGGTTTAGGCGGCGGTCACGATGAGCGTGAGCAGACATTGAACCAATTGCTTGTTGAAATGGATGGTTTCGGTGCAAATGAAGGAATCATCATCATTGCTGCAACAAACCGTGCAGACATTCTTGACCCAGCCCTTCTTCGCCCTGGCCGTTTCGACCGTCAAATTACAGTTGACCGTCCTGACCTAGGCGGACGTGAGGCAGTCCTGAAAGTACATGCTCGCAACAAACCGCTTGATGAGTCCGTTAATCTGCGTACAATCGCGATGCGTACTCCAGGATTCTCCGGAGCGGATTTGGAGAACCTCTTGAACGAAGCTGCACTAGTAGCCGCACGAAGTGACCGTAAGCAAATTATCATGGACGACGTTGATGAAGCGATCGACCGTGTCATTGCAGGTCCTGCGAAGAAGAGCCGAGTCATCTCCAAGAAAGAACGTAATATCGTTGCTTACCATGAGAGCGGTCATACCGTGATCGGTATGGTGCTTGATGATGCTGATATGGTGCATAAAGTAACAATCGTTCCTCGTGGCCAAGCTGGCGGTTATGCTGTCATGCTTCCAAGAGAAGATCGCTATTTCATGACCAAGCCCGAATTGCTTGATAAAATCACCGGATTGCTCGGCGGACGTGTTGCAGAAGAAGTCATCTTCGGTGAAGTAAGTACCGGAGCACATAATGACTTCCAGCGTGCAACAGGTATTGCCCGTAAGATGGTTACAGAATACGGTATGAGTGATAAGATTGGACCGTTGCAGTTCACAAGCAGCGGCGGAAATGTATTCCTCGGCCGTGATATTCAGAATGAACAAACGTACAGTGAAGCAATTGCTTATGAGATCGATCAGGAAGTACAGAACTTCATCAATCAGTGTTATGCACGTGCGAAGCAGATTCTTACTGAAAATAAAGAGAAGCTTGAGCTTATTGCCCAAACACTCCTTGAGATCGAAACATTAGATGCTTTCCAAATCCAAACATTGTTTGATAAAGGACGCCTTCCTACGGAGGATGAGGTTGCCGCTGAACGCACAAAATCAGAGAAGAAAACAAGCCTGCTGAAGGATAGTGACGACGATGTAACTGTCACAATTCAGCCGCAGGAAGAAAATGGAGCAGCTCCGTCTGATGACACAGCTATCGACGAAGATGTTTCCAAATCGCCGGATCAGTCAGGTATACCTGAGGAAAATCCGCGAACAAATGATGATTCAGATAATCGTCCAAAAGCATAAAAGAAAAGGTCTCCTTTTGGGAGGCCTTTTTCTTTGTTTGGGTATAGTAAACATATAAAAGGATTTACCAGCGGGATTATGATAAGATAAGCAATACCTTGTGGAAAAAATAGGCCGATATGGTCGATATATATAGAAGGAGTGACATTGCTCTTATGGGTGATTATTTAATTAAAGCGACAGGATTTAACGGTAATATCCGTGCTTATGCAATACAATCGACAGAATTAGTGGAAGAAGCACGCCGCCGTCACGATACGTGGGCAACTGCATCGGCAGCACTTGGACGTACGCTGACAATAAGTACGATGATGGGTGTAATGCTTAAAGGAGAAGACAAGCTGACAGTAAAGGTTGAAGGCGACGGACCAGTCGGACCTATCATTGTAGACAGCAATGCAAAAGGTGAAGTGAGAGGATATATCACGAATCCGCATGTCGACTTTGAACTGAACTCCATCGGTAAACTGGATGTCTCTCGTGCTGTAGGTACTGTCGGAACATTGAGTGTAGCGAAAGATCTTGGTCTGAAAGAAATGTTTACTGGTCAAGTACCGATTGTATCTGGAGAGATTGGAGAGGACTTCACCTATTATTTCGCAAACTCCGAGCAGGTACCTTCTGCGGTAGGTGCGGGAGTATTGGTTAATCCGGATCATACCATCCTTGCTGCCGGCGGCTTTATTTTGCAAGTGCTGCCTGGAGCGGATGATACAATCATTACGCAATTGGAAGAGCGGATCAGCTCTATTGCCCCAATCTCCACACTGATCAGAGAAGGAAATACACCGGAGCAAATCCTTGAGAAGCTGATAGGAGAAGAAAATATCAACTTCCTGGACACTATGCCGGTTAGCTTTACTTGTCAGTGCTCAAAAGACCGCATCCAGAATGCAATTAAGAGTCTCGGTAATGAAGAGATCCAAGCAATGATTGATGAAGATCATGGTGCGGAGGCTAACTGCCACTTCTGTAATGAAACGTATACGTTTACGGAAGATGAATTGAAGGCACTGCTTCGATAAACCCTTCTCATTTGGTTTGACTTTTAGCAATATTTTGCTTACAGTTAAATAAATCCAATTAAAATAGTGGGAATTAGGGGGAATAATCATGGCAATTGCATCATCCATTTCTGAATTGATCGGAAATACACCAATCGTTAAGCTTAATCGTACAGCGGACAGTGATAGTGCCGAGATTTATGTAAAGCTGGAATTCCAAAATCCAGGCGGATCTGTTAAGGATCGGATTGCACTTGCAATGATTGAAGATGCGGAAGAAAACGGCAGATTGAAGCTGGGCGACACAATCATTGAACCGACCAGTGGTAATACCGGAATCGGTCTTGCCTTAGTAGCAGCTATTAAAGGCTATAAGGCAATTCTTGTAATGCCTGATACGATGAGTATGGAACGACGTAACCTTCTTCGTGCTTATGGAGCGCAGCTCGTATTGACTCCAGGAGCGGAAGGAATGAAAGGTGCTATTCAGAAAGCGGAAGAATTGCAAAAGGAACATGGCTATTTCATGCCGCAGCAGTTCAAGAACGAAGCGAACCCTGCTATCCATGCCCGTACGACAGGTAAGGAGATCGCAGCTGAATTCGGAGGCGACCTTGATGCGTTTGTAGCTGGAATCGGGACAGGCGGTACGATTACAGGAGTAGGTCAAGTCCTGAAAGAATTGAATAAAGATATCCGCATCATCGCGGTAGAACCGGCAAGTTCTCCTGTTCTCTCAGGCGGAAAGCCCGGACCGCATAAAATCCAAGGTATTGGTGCAGGTTTTGTTCCATCCATCCTGGATACGGATATTTACTCTGAAATCATTCAAGTAGAGAATGAAGAAGCGTATGCGACTGCCAGAGAAACAGCTGCTAAAGAGGGCTTGCTGGGCGGTGTTTCTACAGGAGCTGCCATCTTTGCTGCCAAGAAGGTTGCAAAAGAGCTTGGACCGGGTAAGAAAGTATTGGCTGTCGTTCCGAGTAACGGTGAGCGCTACCTTTCTACACCGCTATACCAATTCGAAGACTAATGAACGGAAAGCCCCTGCCCATCATAGGCAGGGGTGTTTTTTTATGTACGGATTCGTGTACACTAGAAAGATAGTGAAACGAGAGGTTGACGTTATATGAAACGTATAATAGGTAATAAAGAATATGATCTTTCTAAGCAAACACTTGTAATGGGAATCATTAATGTGACACCGGATTCCTTTTCGGACGGAGGCAGTTATACGAATGTAGAGGCTGCTGTTAAGCAAGCGCAAAAGCTTGCTGCTGAGGGAGCGGATATTTTAGATATTGGTGGGGAGTCAACCCGGCCGGGGTATGACCCAGTATCAGCAGATGAAGAAATCGCACGTATCGTACCAGCCATACAGGCCATTAGTGAAGCAGTGGATTTGCCGATTTCCATTGATACATATAAAGCGAAGACAGCAGAAGCTGCTATAAAAGCGGGTGCATCCATTATAAACGATATATGGGGAGCGAAGTTCGACCCCGATATGGCAAATGTAGCAGCGCGTTTGGGTGTTCCAATCATCTTGATGCACAATCGTGAGGAAGCGAATTATACCGATTTACTTCCAGATATGATTGCGGATTTGGAGGAAAGTATCCAGATCGCTCTTGATGCTGGTGTTAAGCCAGAGGATATATGGCTTGATCCGGGTATTGGATTTGTTAAGTCCTTTGATGAAAATATGTCTGCTATGCGTGAGTTAGATAAAATCACGGCAATGGGTTACCCAGTCCTTCTCGGTACATCGCGAAAAAGATTCATCGGTACCGTACTTGATCTGCCTGCAGATCAACGGGATGAAGGAACTGCAGCTACGACAGCGTTTGGTATTACCAAGGGCATACATATGGTCCGTGTACATGAAGTGAAACAGACAGCACGTATCGTAAAGATGATGGATGCGTTAGTTGGGAAGGAGTAAAAGATGGATAAGATATATATGAACAACTTACAATTTTACGGTTATCATGGTTTATTTCCGGAAGAAAATAAGCTTGGTCAGCGTTTCACCGTAGATGCTGTATTGGAACTTGACCTGCGTAAAGCTGGCGAATCGGATGATATGACGCAATCGATTCATTATGGTCAGGCGTTTGAGGTTATCAAAGATGTTGTGGAAGGACGAGCAAAGAACTTAATAGAGGCAGTTGCAGAAGAGATTGCTAAGCAATTGTTTGCTTCATTCTCTCTGTTGGAAGCGTGCACAGTGAAGGTTATCAAGCCAAACCCTCCAATCGCAGGGCATTATGAATCAGTGGCGGTGGAAATTCGGCGGGAGCGTCTATGAAACAGGCGTGGATTGCACTGGGATCTAATATAGCCCCAAGAGAGGCTTACTTACAGCAGGCTGTCCAAATGCTTAAGGAGCACTCGGGAATAGAATTGAAACAGATATCAACGGTATATGAAACGGATCCAGTAGGCTATGAGGACCAAGATCAGTTCCTGAACTTAGTTGCGGAGGTTGGAACAAGCTTGGAGCCACTAGAGCTGCTGCATATCTGTCAGAGTATCGAAAAGGAGTTGGGTCGAAAGCGGATCATTCGCTGGGGGCCGCGGACGGTAGACCTTGACATTTTGCTTTATAGTACTGAAAATATGAATGTTGATGAACTTATCCTTCCCCATCCACGCATGCATGAGCGAGCTTTTGTATTAGTGCCTTTAGCTGAAATAGCTCCTGAACTGCTCCTTGAGGGCAAAAAAGTGCAGGAATGGCTGGATGCATTGCCAGCTCAAGATGTGCAAGGCGTTAGGAACTGGGGTTCTTTAAATATATAGTAAAAACTGAATGGGAGGTAGAAACGTTGTTCAAAATCGGTGATATCACCATTAAGAACCGAGTAGTATTGGCGCCGATGGCTGGTATCAGTAACTCAGCTTTCCGATTGACTGTAAAGGAATTCGGAGCGGGTATCGTATGTGCAGAAATGATCAGTGACAACGGCATCGTGACTCGTAACGCCAAAACGATGAACATGCTTTATATAGATGAACAGGAAAAGCCGATGAGCTTGCAAATCTTCGGAGCTAACCCGGATACACTGGTGGAAGCTGCTAAATTCGTCGATCAGAATACGACAGCTGACATTATTGATATTAATATGGGTTGTCCAGCACCAAAGATCACTAAGAACATGGCGGGTTCGCGCTGGCTCCTTCAGCCGGAGAAGATTCATGAAATGGTATCTGCGGTTGTAAAAGAAGTAGGTAAGCCGGTAACTGTTAAGATGCGGACAGGCTGGGACGACAGTACGATCTATGCAGTAGAGAATGCACAAGCACTGCAAGAAGCAGGAGCGGCAGCAGTCGCATTGCATGGCCGTACACGCGAGCAGCATTATGAAGGACTTGCTAACTGGGATATCATTCGCCAAGTGAAGGAATCTGTTTCTATTCCTGTTATCGGGAATGGCGATATTACAACCCCCCAAATCGCAAAGCAGCGATTGGAGGAAACGGGTGTTGACGCAGTTATGATCGGGCGAGCTGCCCTTGGGGATCCGTGGATGATATATAGAACTGTTCATTATTTGGAAACAGGCGAGCTGCTGGAGGAACCAAGGCCTCGTGAGAAGATCGATGTATGTGTGCTGCACATGGAACGTTTGATTCGTTTGAAGGGTGAGAGAGTAGCGGTCATGGAAATGCGTAAGCATGCTGCCTGGTATCTGAAAGGGTTGGATGGCACTGGCAAAGTACGAAAATTGATTAATGAAGCAACCACAAAAGAAGACATGGCTGATCTGCTTTACGATTTTGCAGACCAAGCGGAAGCTTCTATGGCAATGTTTTAATCGGGCGTGCTTTATTGACACAGCATGGCTGCTTTTCTATACTAATACGAGGTAGCAATGCGATAAGCCTCGCATTATACGAGGACGAACGATACTGCCAGCCAAGCTGGCAGTTTTTTTAGCATGTTAGAGATTGAATATAGAAGAAATGGGAGTGAATAGGATGAGTGAAGAATTAAACGATCAGATGCAGGTGCGCCGCGATAAGATGGAACAGCTTATGAATCAAGGCTATAACCCGTTCGGCGCCAGATTCGAGCGCACACATCAAACAGAAGAGCTAGTTGCGGCTTTTGATGCTTTCAGTAAGGAAGAATTGGAAGAGAAGAAAGAGGAAGTAACGATTGCTGGCCGTCTTATGACAAAACGTGGAAAAGGTAAAGCGGGTTTTGCTCACTTGCAGGACTTGAGCGGTCAAATCCAACTTTATGTTCGTAAAGACCAGGTTGGTGACGAAGCGTATGAGCTATTCAGCAGTGCAGATCTAGGTGACATCGTTGGTGTTACTGGTGTAATGTTCAAAACGAATGTAGGAGAGCTTTCTGTTAAGGCGACTTCTTTCGATATCCTTTCCAAAGCACTTCGTCCGCTTCCTGATAAATTCCATGGTTTGACTGACATCGAGCAGCGCTATCGTCAACGCTACCTTGATTTGATCGTAAATCCGGAATCGAAGCAGACATTCATCACTCGCAGTAAGATCATCCAAAGTATCCGCCGTTATCTAGATGATATTGGATACTTAGAAGTGGAAACGCCACTAATGCACAGCATTCCGGGTGGAGCGGCAGCTCGTCCATTCATTACCCATCATAATGCATTGGATATACCGCTTTATATGCGTATAGCGATTGAACTGCACCTGAAACGTCTTATCGTTGGCGGATTGGAGAAAGTGTACGAAATCGGACGTGTATTCCGTAACGAGGGTGTATCTACACGCCATAACCCTGAGTTCACAATGCTCGAACTATACGAAGCGTATGGTGATATGGATACAATCATGGAATTGACAGAGAACCTGATTGCCCATGTAGCAAAAGACGTACTTGGTAAAACTGTGATTCCTTATGGTGAGTATGAAATCAATCTTGAACCGAAGTGGAAACGTCTGCACATGGTAGATGCAGTCAAAGAATACACAGGTGTTGATTTCTGGAAGCAAATGAGCGACGAAGAGGCGAAAGCTCTAGCGAAGGAAAATGGTATTGATATTAAAGATACAATGACGTTCGGCCATATTGTAAATGAATTCTTTGAACAGCGCGTAGAGGACAAGCTTATTCAGCCGACCTTCATTTTCGGTCATCCAGTTGAGATTTCTCCGCTTGCGAAGAAGAATCCAGAAGATGAGCGTTTCACGGATCGCTTTGAAGTATTTATTGTAGGGAGAGAACATGGAAATGCATTCTCCGAGCTGAACGACCCAATCGATCAGCGTGAGCGTTTCGAAGCACAAATGAAAGAAAAAGAACAAGGCAATGATGAAGCACATGAAATGGATGAGGATTTCTTGGAGTCCCTTGAGTATGGTATGCCGCCTACAGGAGGATTGGGTATTGGTATTGACCGCCTGATCATGCTGTTAACAAATGCTCCGTCCATCCGGGACGTATTGCTGTTCCCGCAAATGCGCAATCGTTCCTAATAGAAAGAAGAAGGGTTATATTGCCCTTCTTCTTTTCACCTTTATATAGGCATTTGCATAGAATGCTAACGAATGCGGGATAATGCTTTATAACAGTTTGTAAGATTGTTTTACATTTATTTAAAAAAACTATTGCAATGCCTTTACTTCCGTGGTAAATTATTAGAGTTGCTTCAAACGAAGCGACAAACATGAAAAACAAGAACGAAAAACATGTTGACAACGCAAGTTAAAACGTGATAA